>NZ_CP079107.1:3900000-4173408 GCF_019285735.1 Paeniglutamicibacter sp. Y32M11
TCGTCCCAGCGCTGGTCTTCGCGCTGGCCGGCTTCCTCACTTACGGAACTGCGACCATGGACGTGATGGGCACCAGTATTCCGGGACCACAGTTCTTCCCCACCATCGTTTGTGTGCTGCTGTTCGTCGTGGCGTCCATCCACACGGTGCAGATCCTGCGCACTCGTCGCTTCCCCCAGGAGGAAAGCGAAGGGCAGAACGCCGACTTCTCCACCGACTTGCTCGGCGACCTCGCCGACACGGAGCGCAGCTCCATCTATGGGGCAACTGCTACGCCGTCGGCCACCGGAAAGCGGAAGGCCTACTCAGACTGGAAGACCCTGGGCATGACCGTGGGAGCAATTGCCGCGTTCATCGTGGCACTGCCCATACTGGGCTGGATACTCAGTGCAGCCGGCCTGTTCTGGGTCATCTGCCGCGCGTTGGGAAGCCGACGCCCGCTATTTGACCTCAGCGTCGCCATTCTCTTTTCCTCGGTCATTCAGCTGGCCTTTAATGCCGGGCTCGGTCTCAACCTGCCCTCAGGTTTCCTGGAAGGACTGATCTGACATGGATTCTATTTCCCTGCTCATGGAGGGCTTCGCGCAGGCCCTAACACCCATAAATCTCATGTGGGTGGTGATCGGTGCGATCCTCGGAACCGCCGTAGGCGTATTGCCCGGACTCGGTTCGGCCATGGCCGTCGCCTTGCTGCTTCCTATTACCTTTTCGCTTGATCCGACCGCGGCATTCATCATGTTCGCCGGCGTCTACTTCGGTGGTCTTTTCGGGGATTCGACCTCCGGAATTCTGCTTAATACACCAGGCAATTCATCCGCCATCGCCTCCACCTTCGAGGGCCATCGCATGGCACTTGATGGCAGAGCGGCGAAGGCCCTGGCCACCGCGGCCATGGGAGCCTTCATCGGCGGTCTCATTGCCACCACGGTGGTCGTTTTCTTCGCCCCGGTACTCGTGAAGATGGCAACTGCATTCGGTCCCGCCGAATACTTCGCACTCGCGGTCTTCGCTTTCCTCGCCATTTCCTCGGTGGTCTCCGATTCCGTGGTCAAGGGCCTGATGTCCCTGGGCATAGGTCTGGTCCTCGCCCTGGTCGGCGTGGACGGCCCCTCCGGTACGCCCCGCTTCACCCTCGGTATGCCGCAGCTCTTCGACGGCATGTCCATCGTGGTGATCACCGTCGGGTTGCTGGCACTGGGTGAAGTCCTGCATATCGCCTCACGTATCCACCGCGACGGCACCGCCGTCCGCATTGAATCCAAGGGCCGCCCGCGCCTGGAACTCAGCGACATCCGTCGGGCCATGCCCGCTTGGTTGCGTGGCACCGCATTCGGCGTTCCCTTCGGCGTTATTCCCGCCGGCGGTTCCGAGGTTCCCACGTTCATGGCCTACGGCCTGGAAAAGAAGCTCGCTGCCCGCAATGGAGATACCGATTTTGGTAGCACCGGGTCAATCCGTGGTGTTGCTGCCCCGGAAGCCGCGGCGAATGCCACCGCCGGCACCGCCATGGGAGCGCTTCTTGCTCTCGGCCTGCCTACCTCGGCAACCGCTGCCATCATGTTGGCCGCCTTCCAGCAGTATGGGATGCAGCCGGGCCCGTTGCTGTTCGAACGCAGCGGTCCAATGGTCTGGACGTTGCTCGCGTCACTGTTCATCGGTCTGGTTGTCCTGCTGGTCCTGAACATGCAGTTCGCTGTGCTCTGGGCCAAGCTGCTGCTCATCCCCCGTCATTACCTCTACGCGGGCATCGCGGTGCTCTCGGTACTGGGTGTCTACGCGATCAGTTCTTCTATCATCGACCTGTGGATCTTGTTGGGCGTGGGCCTGCTGGGCTTCATGATGCGCCGCTACAAGTTCCCACTCGCACCGGTACTGATCGCGGTCATTCTTGGCCCGCTGGCCGAGACGGAATTGCGACGCGCACTCACGGTCTCCGAAGGCAACCTGTCGATCCTGATCGACAGCCCGGTCACCATGGTGCTCTACGGACTGCTGGCCATTACTCTGGTGATCACCGCCATCCAGCACGTGCGTCACAGCAGGGCCGCTCGAAGCACGGCACCGAAATTCGATGCCGATAGGCTCGGCGTCTAGGCACAAAAAGCCAACACGAAACGCCCCTCAAGAGGGAGGGCTTCACGGTTTTGAACCGTGAAGCCCTCCCTCTTTGCTGCCCAAGGATGCCATCGAGGTCCGTATGCCAACCGTGATGAACGTTGGCGCCATAGATCCGGGCGAAAAACGCTAGATGGTCCGTGGGGCCTTGGCCAGTTTATTCGTCAGTTCCTCCACATTCTGACGCAGCCCATAGGCCGGACGGTCACGTTCCACCCGCCAGCTCTCGGCCAGCGGGCCGATATTAACTGTGTCGAAACCGAATTCGTCGTAGAGCCGGGTGATCAGCGCCGCCGCATCCTCGTGGTCGCTCGCGGTGGCTAAGGCACGGCGATTTTCGGTGCCGGTTGGCGTCCCCGTCGTGGTGATTTCCGCCGCGCCGATGTGGTTAAAGCCCTTGGCCACCTTCGAATCACTCAGGTGTTCCTGGATCAGGCTTGAGGTAGTGGTTTCACCGGCATCCAGTGCCGCGATGTGCCCGTCGCGCTCCCAGTAGTAGTTGATCGTGTCGATCACGATCTTGCCGGACAGCTCCTCGACGGGAAGGTCCTTGTAGTGACCCAGCGGAATGGTGACCACTGCGAAGTCGCCCGCTGCCCCGGCCTCGGCCGCGGTGGCTGCCCGCGCCTTCGGTCCGAGTTCGGCCACCAGGTCCGCGAGGGTTTCTGGCCCACGCGAATTGCCGATGACCACGTCATAGCCCAGCTCTACGGCCTTGCGTGCAACCTGGGATCCAATGTGTCCTGCTCCGATGATTCCTATGCTTGTCATGCCGGTTCCAACGACGCTCTTGGAGACAGCATTCCCCTGCGTCGCCAAGTTACGCCGAGGACGTAAGATGCCGGGGCGTAAAACAAAGCGGCAGAGTTGGGACAGCGCATTACGCCTCGGCAACAGCCATCGCCTAAGCTTTCACCGTCCCGTGATTGACTGCCTAAGACAGGAAATACGGTGGCCAGCGACGCAAAGGAACGGACATTTCATGGCATACGGCGAGCTCAACACCGCTTCCGGGGTACCCCTGTACCGCCAGATTAAAGAAATCTTGCGCCGCGAGATCACCGATGGCATTGCCGATCCACAAAAGCCGATGACCGAAGCCCTTCTACTCGAGCGCTTCGAGGTTAGCCGAGCACCCATCCGTCAGGCACTGGCCGAACTGGCATCCGAGGGTTACGTCTTCCGCAAACAGGGCAAAGGAACATTTCCGGTTACCGGCACGCGGGTCCAGCGGCCCGCAGATGTCCGCTCTGGAGCCCTCTACCAATACCTCTCCGACACCGGCCTTCACCCCACGGGTCAGGTCTCCGGTATCGAAAGAGTTCAGCCGCCCGAAAAGTTACGCGACCTCTTGGGGCTGGAGCCTCACGAACTACTCTTACATTTCACTCGATTGATCTCCGTCGAGAACCAGCCCTTGGTCGCGGCAGACGTCTACATCCGGGCACCGAAGGATTTCCACCCCACGGGTGCGGAACTTGAGGAACGCGGCTCCGCGTTTGAATTGCTGGAAAAGCAGTTTGGGATTGCCCATATTCGCGCCGAGCATGAGGCTTGGGCGACAGCAGCAACGCCCGAACAGGCCGCCATCTTTGGGATTGCTGCAGGAAGTCCACTTCTGGTCATCGAGACCATTTTCTACACCACCGGCGATCTGCCGGCCGGTTGGCGTTCGGCCGTGCACCAGGCCGAGAACTTCAAGTACAAGTTCACCACCAACCGCTAAATAGCCTTTTTCGCGTCTGACCTCTTCCTTCCGACGAGGTCAGATGAATTGTAGCGCCCATCACCCGATCGCGTGACCTGAGTCGCTTTGACTTTGACAAGACACCGTGTAAAGCTAGTTGACAGGTAATCGAGGTCACATGGGCGTGAGACGCGGACTACAGCCGATAGGCAACAAGCTCTCAAATACCCTGCCAACCAACTCGATTGCCTTGCCTGCACCGAGTTCGGCGAGGATTCACTCCAGAGGTCGCGGTGCATGATCCTTCCCAGTGCGCCACTCCAAAATGGAGCGACGCTGATGAAAGGTTGTGCCGATGATGGATACAACAGCACCCACCGCCACCGTCAATACGGTCCTCGGTCCAATTCCCGCCCATGAGCTCGGCGTCATTGCCGCGCACGAAGCGCTACTTTCGGTGGTTCCCGGAGCACAATTTGCTCCGGATATTTCCATGGATCGAGCGGAGATCTTCGAGGCATTGGCCACCAAGCTCACTGCGTTCCGTGAGGCCGGAGGCAAGACCATCGTTGATTCCACCGGCATGTTCCACGGCCGTGACCTGCCGCTCTACGAGGCACTGTCGCGCAGTACCGGCGTGCACATCATTGCCTCCACCGGCATGGGACCGGAAGAGAATCTTGGTGGGTACTTCCTCACCCCACAGACGAACCCGCCAACGCCGTGGCCGGCCGAAAAGTTCGCCGAACTCTTCTCGCAAGAAATCACCGAGGGCATGGTCATCCCGCGACTCGAGCGCCGCGCCGCTGCGGGCATGGTGACCACCACTGCCGCAACAACAGGCATGACCCCCACGGAAGAATCACTCTTCCGTGGCGCGGCACGGACCGCGGTGGCCACCGGGGTCCCACTCACCATCCGATTCGGCGCCGAGGCGCTGACCGATCTAAACATCGTGCTGGACGAAAATCTACCCGCCGAGCGCGTACTCGTGGCCTCCCTCGATCGCACTGACGCCAAGGGTGCAGCCCTCGAGGTCGCCCGCCGCGGCGCCTACGTCGGACTTGACCACGTTGGCACCAATGATGACGCCAGCTACCTCAACGACACCGAACGTTCAGCCCTGGTCATGGAACTGGTGGCCGCCGGCTTCGCCCAACAGATCATTCTCTCCTCCAATGCCATCGGTGTTGCCAAAGGTCAGGCCGACACCACGGTGGCCTTCGAACACGTACTGGGCACCTTCGTTCCGCAGTTGAAGAACCTCGGCCTCTCGGACGCCGATGCCGCCGCCCTGCTCGAATCGAATCCGCGCGAGCTGCTCACGGTGCGCTAAGCCCCGCAGCCAGCCGCAAGAACCCAAAACTTTCTATTTTTCAAAGGTGACTGTTGTGTCAAAGGTAAACACGGTACTGGGAACCATCCCGGCCGAAGAATTGGGACTCGTAGCCATCCACGAGCACATCGGCTACGGCATGCCCGGATCCGAACTGGACTCCAAGTGGTGGAAGACCCCCGAGCAGCGCTACGCGGAGACCGTGCCGAAGCTGCGCGCATTCCACGAGTACGGTGGCGGCACCTTCGTGGATGCCACAGGCATCTGCAACGGCCGAGACATCGACTACTACAAGTCGCTCTCCGCAAAGACTGGCGTGAACATCATCGCCTGCACCGGTTTTGTCGGTGGCGACACCGCGCTACCGCATTTCGCCCGCGCCTCGGTGGAATATCTGGCCGAGGTCTTCGTCCACGAAATCACCGTCGGCATCGGGGGTACCGGCTCAAAGGCCGGGGTCATCAAGGTCGGAGTCTCCCGCGGCGGCAAAATGACGGAGCTGGATAAGCGCATCTACCGCGCAGCTGCCCGCGCCTCGGTCATCACCGGTGCGCCGATCCTGACTCACCTGGCCATCGATGTGCAGCCGGCCATGGATATCTTCAACGACGAGCGTCTACCCCTCGACCGAGTCCTCTTCGGCCACGCCGATGACGGTTTCAACGCGGATAACACCCCGGACCTGTACATCGCCGAACAGGGCGGCCGCGTCGGCTTCGACACCTTCGGCTACGAAACCGAGCTGGAAGATCCTCCGTTCTGGGCCCGTCCGCGCCAGGACCGCCTCGATCACTTCATGCGCTTCCTCAACGCCGGGAACATTGACAAGGTGCTCGCCGGCGTCGACGCCAACTGCTCACCCCTGGGCTGGCCCGGCGTCAAGGGCCACACCGTGAACTACATGTTCGAGGACCTCATCCCGGACCTGCGCAACGAGGGGCTGGGAGAAGCGGAGATCACCAAGATCTTCGTCACCAATCCTGCCCAGTTCCTCACGCTCCAAGCCTAGTTTTCTTGGCCATCCCTTCCCCCTCACGCTTCTCGGGAATCACTTCCCACCCCACGAAAGAGACATCATCATGAAGGCAACGGATCTTCAAAACCTCAACATCGCGATCATCGGAGCCGGTTACGGCGGTGCCGCGTCGGCCAAAGCCCTAAGCCTGCTTGGAGCCACGGTCAACGTCTATGAACAGGCGAGCAAGATCGGCGAGGTCGGTGCCGGCATCGGTCTGCGTCCCTCGACCATGGATCGCTTCCGCCAGTGGGGCAGCTTCGAGGCCATCGCTGCCGTCAGCTCGCCGAGCGACACCTTCGAGATCCTCACGGCCGACAACAATCCGATCATGGAAGAAGCCTGGCCCGGGATCAACGACTTCGAGGTTGAAACCAAGACCCATCTGATCCACCGCGGAGACTTCATCGACGCACTGATCGGCGTCCTGCCCGAGGGCATGGTCCACCTCGGCCACAAGTTGATAGAAATTCAGGATCAGGGCGCCACCTCCGTGCTCACCTTCGCCAACGGCACCGTGGTCGAGGCAGATCTGGTCATCGGTGCCGACGGCATCAAGTCGGTGGTGCGCAAGGCACTGTTTGGCGATAACCAGCCGGTCTTCTCCGGCGAGCACGCCTACCGCGCGGTCATTTCCATGGAGGAAGCCGCAGACATGATCAACGATGACAATCTGCGGATGTTCATTGGCCGTGGCACCAAGGTCTACCTTCTGCCATTGCGCCACCGCAACCAACTCTCCTTCGACATCACCGCACTGTGCCCGGACTCCACCTGGGCCCCGGAGGTCTCCAAGGAACAGCTGTTGGCCACTGTGGCAGGTTTTGATGAGCGCATCGTGGCGATGGCGCGGAATTTGGACATGGACACCGTCTCCATCCGCGCCGTGTACGACATCAACCCGGTGGACAGCTGGCACACGGATTCGGTGGTGATCATGGGCGACGCCGCCCACGCCATGCTGCACCACCAGGGACAGGGTGCCAACTCGGCGATCATGGACGCCGGCGCTCTGGCCGACGCACTGCTTGAGGCCGATTCGGTCGCCGAAGCCCTGGCCCTGTTCCAGGCGACTCGCAAGCCGGTGACCGATGAGCTGCAGCGCATCTCGCGTTCGGGCTGGTCCGAGGACGAGCTCAATGAGGTCTTCCCCGGACAGAAACCAGCATCCCAGTCGAAAGTAGAGGTCTAAGCTCCATGTCTATTCATCCCGAAATTGCCAAGATCTTGGCCATGATCCCGGCACCCGACGGTTCGCCACTTGACCCGGTAGCGATGCGCGCCGGAGAGGCCGCGCACGTCGGCCCGCTTGCCGATCGCCTGCCGATGTTCAAGGTCGAAGACATCAACGCCGACACCGCAGCCGGCCAAGTGCCAGTGCGGATCTACACCCCCGATGCCGCCGACTCCCACGGGGTGCTGGTCTACGTCCACGGTGGAGCATTCTTCCTGGGTTCCTTGGACACCCACGACCACGTCGCCCGTGCCCTAGCCAAGGAAACCGGCCACAAGGTTATCTCGGTCGGCTACCGGCTGTCACCCGAGGCGCTCTTCCCGGCCGGCCTAGATGACTGCTACGCGGTACTGCGCTGGGTGGCGGAAAACGGCCAGAACCTCGGCTGGAACTCCCAGAACCTGGCGATTGCCGGGGACAGCTCCGGTGGAACGTTTGCCGCCGCCATCGCGGCCAAGGCGCACGACGACGAATTTACCGCCCTCACACACCAAATCCTCTTCTACCCCTCACTGGATCTGGACTTCGATGTTGATCGCTACCCCTCGATGCGCGAAAACGCCGTCGGATACGGATTGGAGACCGCAGGCCTTGCGCCCTTCAATTCCTTCTACCTGAACAGCGGCGCGAATCCGGCAGACCCGTTGGTCTCCCCGATCAAGCGTGCGGATGTTTCCGGCCTGGCGCCGGCGCTGGTCATCACCGCCGAATTTGATCCGCTGCGCGACGAGGGCGAGCTCTACGCCAAGCGCCTGAAAGAGGCCGGCGTGGAAACGACGTTGAGCCGCTACGCGGGTGCGAACCACGGTTTCGTGCAGAACTTCTCCTGGATCCCGGAGTTCGCGAAGGCCTTTGTCGAAACCGGAGCATTCCTGAACAAGGGTTAATCCCCCACCCTCGTTACCTCAGGAGGCGGCACGAACCACGTGGTTCGTGCCGCCTCCTGCAATTCCAGAACCACCCTCTTGGCGCTCGCTCGCACATCAATCACCCGCTACCTTCACTCCCCCAACCCTCAGGAACACACATGACAACGATCAATATCAGGGACTTCATCGCCGAGGCACGGTTCAACCGATTCCACGCCGGCATGTTGTTCTGGTCCTGCTTCATCATCACCTTCGACATGTACGACCTCATCGTTTACGGCTCCGTCCTGCCGGTGCTGATGAAGGAATGGTCGATGGATCCGATCCAGGCCGGAGCCATCGGCAGTTACGGCATCTTCGGGATGATGGTCGGCGCGATTCTCTTTGGGATTCTCGCCGACAAGTTGGGGCGCAAGCGTGTACTCATGGCCAGCGTCATCCTCTTCTCACTCGCCTCGGCGCTGTGCGGCATCGCCCCCGGACCACTGGAGTTCTCAATCCTGCGCTTCCTGGGCGGCCTGGGCATCGGAGGCATCCTGCCGTGCCTGATCGCCATGCTCACCGACTACGCACCCAAAGGCCGGGCCAACACCTTCATCGCCGTGCTCATGTGCTTCTTTTCCGTGGGCGGCATCCTCGCGGCCTTCGTGTCGATGCTGTTGCTTCCGAGTCTCGGCTGGCACGCTGTCTACTTCGTTGCGGCTCTTCCTCTGCTGTTGTTGCCGTTTATGCACAAGTACTTCCTAGATTCCCCCGCCGTGCTTCTGGGCAAGGGCCGGATCAGCGAACTCCGCACTGCCCTGGCCAAGGTCAACCCGGCGGGCGAGCTGCGGGGAAATGTCGAATTCACCGGCTTGCAGGACCGCGAAGCTGGCAGCCCCGTGCGCGCGCTATTCACCCACCGGCGCGCACTGGGGACCATCATGATCTGGGTCGCGTTTTTCATGTGCCTGCTGATGATCAACGGGGTCTCGATCTGGCTGCCCAAGTTGATGGTCACCGCGGGGTACGCCCTAAATTCATCGCTGACCTTCATGATCGTGCTGAACGTGGGTGCCATCGCCGGCACCCTGTTGCTGGGCAAGCTCTCCGACAAATGGGGCGTCAAGAAGGTCCTGGTCCCGATGTTTGTCATCTCCGCCATCTCGCTGACGCTGCTGGGCTACGGCAACAACATGGCCATTTTGCTGGTCTTGGTATTCATCACCGGTGCTTGCACCATGGGGGCGCAGAACATTTCCTACTCGTTCGTTTCGCAGTACTACCCGTCCTTCATGCGATCAACCGCTATCGGCTTGGCTTCGGGCGTCGGGCGGCTCGGTGCCATTGTCGGCCCGACCTTCGGCGGTGTCCTGTTGACCATGAACCTACCGGTGCAGATGAACTTCCTCTTCTTCGCCATCCCGGGCCTCTTTGCCGCGTTGGCCTTCACGTTTGTTCCGCTTGCCTCCAGGGCACGCGGGGCGCAGGAGCGCGACAACGGCCCGGAAGCATTTGCCGCTAATTCCGCGTCGAGAGCCACATAGGGAACCGGGCATCGCACCTTCCCGGCCGGTTCCGCC
This sequence comes from Paeniglutamicibacter sp. Y32M11, assembly GCF_019285735.1. Classification (GTDB taxonomy): domain Bacteria; phylum Actinomycetota; class Actinomycetes; order Actinomycetales; family Micrococcaceae; genus Paeniglutamicibacter. The sequence goes on from NZ_CP079107.1 coordinate 3,909,819, forward strand.
ACCCACCGGCACGATACCTGTCAACCAACCACAGCAGTTATTCAAGGAGGAATACCATGGTCACAGAACAACTAGAGACCGGCACCGGTAGCGGTCGCCGTACATTTCTGGCGGGCAGCATTGGAGCGCTGGGTGCACTCACGCTCGCAGGCTGCGTACCCGCCGCCGGGATCGAAGCATCCGCTGGCCCGGCGACGGTGACTCGTGCCGATTCCGCGGAGCCGTCGGGAACTCCCCTGGCCGCCGAATCGGCGGCGGTGACGACCCGTACCCGAGTGGTGCTGCTCGGCACCGCTGGCGGCCCGGCGATTGTGGAAAATTCGCGCTGCGGAATCAGCACGGCGGTGCTCTACGGCGACCGCGTGTATCTGGTGGATCTGGGCCATGCCTCCCATAACCGCATGATCGATGCGGGCCTAGCCTCCGAAACCCCGGGCGCGGGGTCATTCGCACGTGTCCGCGGGATCTTCTTCACCCACCTGCACAGCGACCACACCGTCGAGTGGCCCGCGGTGTATGCCACGGGCGCACAAAACGTGGTCGGCCGGACGTGGGAGGATCCAATCCGGGTCTTCGGCCCGGGCGATCGCGGAACCCTGCCCCGCCTGAACCCACCCGGTCGGAAGGCACCGGAGGTGTTTGGCCCTGAATCGCCCACTCCGGGCATTGTAGGCACCACCGCGCTGCTTCGGCAGGCCTTCGCTGCGGACTTCAACGACCGCATGCGCGATAGCAACTTCGGCAACCCCGATGCCACTTTCGAAATCCAGGACATCGATCTGGACGGCGTCTGGGATATTGATCCGGACGGCGTGCCGCCTCGTCTGGACAAGCCCCTCGAGATCTGGCAGGACGGCGACGTCAAGATCACGGCCACCCTGGTTGACCACCACCCCACTGCGCCGGCGTTTGCTTATCGCTTCGACACCCCCGATGGATCGGTGGTGGTATCGGGCGACACCAATGTCAGCGCGAACCTCATTGACCTCGCGAGGGGTTGCGACGTGCTGGTCCATGAGGTCATCGACCCGGCCTATGTGGATCGGGTTGCCGCAAACCTTCCGGAAGAGGCCAGGGAGCCGTTGAAGAAGCACCTGCTCGAATCGCACACCACCATTGAGCAGGTCGGGCGGGACGTCGCCGAGAAGGCGGGTGCCAAAACCCTGGTGCTCTCGCACCTGGTGCCCGGCAACAATCCGGTCGAATCCTGGCAGCGCGCCCAGGAGGGATACTCCGGGAAACTGATCGTGGGAACAGACCTGAGACAGGTCCCGGTCGGATAGATCGCCCTGCCCAACACCTAGGTTCGAAGCACGGGGACAGGACAAGCGGCGGCGCGCATCAGTGGATGCGCGCCGCCGCTCTGCTCCCCGCGGGGTTCCGTACTATTCGGCCCAGGCGGATCCCTGGATGACCTCCAAGAAGTCGCCACGCTGGAACCCCGGGACGAAGTGGGCCAGCACGTCGGCCTTCACGTTGCCAAAGGTCGTGTCGGGGCGGTCCTTGAGGCCGTTGGCAAACGCGGCCAAGATCTGGTTCTTGAAATCCGGGCGCGGGTGCGCCGCCACAACGGCATTGCGCTGCTCGTCGCTGATCGCGTCGTAGCCGATGCCCAGCACGTCGAGCTCGACGCCGCGGGTCACCAACGCGATTTCCGGTGCCATGTGCAGCGGGATTTCCGGGGTGGTGTGCAGCGCGATGCCCGACCAGACCTTGTCCGCAGCCTCGCCGGTGATGCCGTATTCACTCAGGAAGCGACGAGCCTCGTCGGCGGCGTCAATCTCGAAGCGCTGGTCGGTTCGGCGGTACTTGTCCGTGAGTCCGAGGTCATGGAACATGGCCCCGACGTACAGCAGCTCGGGATCGTATTGAAGCCCCTGCTCCTGGCCGCGCAGTGAACCGAAGATGAATACCCTGCGGGAGTGGTCATAGACGAGTTCGGTCGCCGCCCCGCGGAGCAGGTCGGTGGCGTCCTTGGCCATCTTGCTGTCTGGGATCCGGATGCCTGCAATGGTCTCGGTCATGGATGCTTGCCGCCTTCTGGGACTCGGTGTGTCATGGATGCTCCTTTCATCCTGCCCTGGCGGGCTATGCTGGCGACATGTCTATATTGCCTACTTTCCCTCAATTTCGGACATGAGCATGCGAATTGGATTGCTGGTCTTCGACGGCATGACCATGCTTGATGCCAGTGGGCCAGCAGAGGTGTTCAACCTCGCCGACCCCACACGGCAGCACTACGAGGTTGTTTATGTCTCCCCCGCAGGTGGGCCGGTGGTGTCATCCTCGGGGCTCGAACTCTCGCGGACGCTCGCCGCCGCCACTGTCGGAGACATAGACACGTTACTGGTGGTCGGAGGGCCATCCCTGCCGGATGACGGGTTGCCTCCGAAGCTTTTAGAAGCCGTCAAAGATCTAACCGCCGGCGCGCGGCGGGTCGCATCGGTATGCACCGGGGCATTTGTTTTGGCGGAGCTGGGCTACCTCGATGGGCGGCGGGCCACCACTCATTGGCGCCACGCGCGCACCCTGGCGGCACGGTATCCGCTCATCAAGGTCGAAGAAGACGTCATCCATGTCCGCGATGGCCGCTATCTAACCTCCGCGGGCATCAGCGCGGGCATTGATTTGGCTCTCGCCATGGTCGAAGATGACCTCGGCGTCCAGACAGCGCGGGAAACTGCCCGCGAACTGGTGATGTTCATGCAACGACCCGGAGGCCAAACCCAGTTCTCGACGGCACTAAGCACCCCTCCAGTACAGAACGGTCTGTTGCGGGCTCTCATGGATTCGGTCTTGGCCGATCCCGCCGACGCGCACACCGTGGCCTCGATGGCGGCGGCCGCCGGGGTGAGCGTGCGCCATCTGAACCGGATGTTCAGAGCTGAAGCAGGAACGACGCCGGCTCGCTGGATCGAACGGGTGCGCGTCGATGCGGCACGATCGCTCATCCTCGACGGCCACCGAATGACGCTCGTGGCGCAGCTCAGCGGATTCGGCAGCGACGAGACGCTCCGACGGGCGTTCGCCCGCCAACTCGACACCACACCGACCAGCTTCCGCGACCGCTTTACCACGACCCGAAAAGATAGCGGAGTCACCGGCGATTAGCTCAGCGGAAGACGGCCTTGTCATCGCGGCCCGGGCCACGCGAAGCCCAGAACGGTGGGAACGGGCAGGGGAATCCGTCAGTTGGCCGCTTTCGCCGCCCGACGGTAGCCATCCAGCGTGGTGAAGAAGGGAGATGGCTCCAGCGTCGGATCCCCGGTGTAACCGATTTCTCGGGCTACGGACTCGAACGGCGAATAGGCCGAGTCGGATTCCGTCAGGCCAGCTTCCAATGCCTTGTGTGCTGCGGCGGCAACCCGGGCCTCAATATCGATGGCTTCCTGCAGCGCCTTCTGGGCACCCACGGCATCCAGTTCGACGTCGTAGGCGACGCCATCGGCGCCCTTGTACGGGTGGCCAAGGTATAGGTGATTGGGGCGCACCTCATCGCGCAGGTACTCCAATGATGTGCGGTAGGCCGCCGGGTCCTCATAGCCTGGGAAACCATTGGCCGCCCCATGGATCTGCACCGCATCTCCCACAAAGACCGAATTCTGCCCGTCCACCACGTAGGCAACGGAGCCCTCGGTATGCCCGGGAATGTGGTGCACCGAGACGGTGACATCTCCGCCAAGAGAAATGATTTCGCCGCCGCTCACCAGGATGCTTGGCTCCATCTCTCCGGAAATCACGATGTTGGCGGCCTTTTTCTGATCAGCAACACCATTCGGTTCCTTGAGGTACTGCGCCCGCACATCAATGTATTGATCCAGATGGGCGGCCCGCGAACGCAGCAAGGGAGCATCCTTCTCGTGGATCACGACCTTGGCGCGTCGGCCGGTGAGCTCCCAGAGGGCAACGGCGCCACCCATGTGGTCGATATGCCCGTGGGTCAGCAGGATCCACCGAACGTCTTCGATGTTCCGCCCGAGTTTCTTGAGCTCTTCCACCATGCCCTCGGCGGGCGAGGAAGAGATCCCGGTGTCAATGATGGCCGGTTCGGGAGCATCGATAAAAAAGCTGTAGAGACCAAAACGGCCCCAAGGAGATACCAGTGGGTGGACGTTAACTACTTGGCTCATGCTCGGGCTACTCTCCTGATGTGGCGGGGCGGCTTCATCATCGTCGAGACTAGTTCACCTCTATTCCATGAACCAGCGACAATGACCGCGTGGTCTTGCACATGGCTACTTTATTATAATAATATGTTTATGTCACGCCTGATGTGTGTGCCAGCCAGGTGAACACTTGGCTCAAGACGTTGCTAAGGAAGTTTCACCCCTCATGACCGATTTCACGACGTTTAATGCAGGCGGCCACCCGATCTCCATTCGCAAGGACCTGCGCGTTCCGATGCGCGACGGCGTCATCCTTGCCGCGGATGCCTATGAGGGAAGTGAACAAAAGCCCCGTCCCGCCCTAGTGGCCCTTAGCCCCTACGGCAAGGAACTCCAGGCCTTGGCCCTGACCACTCCGCCGCAGCGCCGTCCCTCCCCCATGTGGGACGGTTGCATCGAAGCCGGCGACATCGCCCGCATCGTGAAAGAAGACTACGTCCACGTCATCGGGGATCTGCGCGGTTCGGGCGACTCGGAGGGCGAACACATCGGCAACTACAACGCCGGCGGCGTTTCCTTGGGTCAGGACGCCTATGACTTCATCGAATGGGTCGCCGCCCAACCTTGGTGCGATGGCAACGTCGGCATGGTTGGCATTTCCTACTTCGGCTCCATGCAGGTGCTAGCAGCGGCCGAGCGTCCACCAAGCCTCAAGGCCATCTTCGTCTCCGGTGGCCACTACGACTTCTACGAAACCACCTATCACGGCGGTGTCATGTGGTTCATGCCGCGCGCCGCCCGCGAAGGTCGCGGAGGAGACTCCGGCTGGGCCTTCACCGATGGTGTCAAGTCCCGCATGGTCGAGAAGTACTCCAAGGAAGAACTCAAGGAACTTGTCGCCAAGCGCCTGCAGGACCCGGATGTTGCCGCCTGGCCCAACCTGGTCCATGTGCTGAACTACCCGAAGAACCACGAGGCCTGGTTCGACATCGTGATGAACGAGCTTGACGGCGAATGGTACGAGGAACGCAACCCGATTAACCTTGCCAAGAATATCGACATCCCGGTCTACCTGCAGTTGGATCAGGGCCGCGGCTGGACCCTCGATGGCACCATCGAACTCTTCGATACACTCACCGGCCCCAAGAAATTGGACATTGGCCCCTACCCGCCGATGCAGTCACGTCCCTTCATCGAGGAACACGAGAAAATGTTCCGCTGGTACGACTACTGGCTCAAGGGCATCAACAATGGCGTGATGGACGAGCCGGCCGTGAGTGTCTTCGTCGAGGGATCGCGCGAAACGATCACCGCGGATTCCTGGCCGCCGAAGGATATCGAATACACGAACCTCTACCTGCGCCCGCGCCACAAGCTCTCCACCGAGCCCGAAACCATGGGTGTTGAATATGCAGCCCCGGACGGCTTCTACCAGGCACCGCTGACCGTGACGGACAAGGTCGAAATCATCACGTGGGAGACCCCGGTCTTCGAGGAAGCCTGCGAGATGATGGGCACCGGAGCCGCACACATCTTTGCGGAGATCGATGCGGTGGACACCAACTTCATCCTGCGCATGTGGGACTACGCCCCGAATGGCAAGCGCCAGCTGATCACCACCGGTTATCTCAAGGCCTCGCACAACGAGCTCGACGAGCGCACCACCGAGGGCAACCCGTTCCACCCGCACACCCGCTCGGTGCCCGTCACCCCGGGAAAGATCGAAGAATACGTGCTTCGCCTCTACCCGTTCGCCAATACGTTTATGCCCGGCCACAAGCTGGTGGCGGAGCTTTCCAACGCCGAGCCGCTGAGCGATGAGCACAACTCGCTATTGCCGCCGGATGCCTTCCACCTGCCGGTGGGTCGTCCGGTCACGCACAAGATTTACCGCGACGCCGCGCACCAGTCCCGCCTCGTATTGCCATTCACCACGAGCAAGGCGGCTCACGCCACCTCGAACTAGTAGCTCGGGGAGCCAAGCGCTTCCTACATGCCTTGGGCGCGACCTCCGGATTGATTCCGGAGCTCGCGCCCAAGGCATGTAGGGACATAAAAAGCATCACCGAACGTCAGCGCCCCGTAGCCGGGAACAGATGAACGGCGGCAGAATGGTCACATGGCCGAGAGCGCACCGAACACCCAGTGGCAGACTCATCCGGTCACTCCCGACCGGTTCGAAGATTTCGCCGACGTCATCAATCCGACCCGGCGGGATACCCACTGCTGGTGCCTGTCGCATCGCCTGGGCGTCAAGGACATCGAGGATCTCGGCGGGGGCAGCCGCAAGACCGCGATGCGCAGTCTCTGCGAACGGGAGAACCCTCCGGGGGTGATCACCTATCGCGACGGGGTAGCCGTCGGCTGGTGCAGCATCGGTCCTCGCGCGGAGATCCCGCGGCTGGCCGCCTCCAAGCTCATCCGTCCCGTGGACGAGGTCCCGGTGTGGAGCATCATCTGCGTGGTGGTGCGTAGCGGGCACCGCCGGCAGGGGGTTACTGCTCATCTACTCGAGGGCGCCGTGGACTACGCCGCATCCCGGGGCGCACCGGCCGTGGAGGCCCACCCGGTGGATCTCGACGGACGCATGGACACCACCATGGCGTTCGTCGGCACCCGCGCGATGTTCGAGCAGGCCGGGTTCCGGATCATCGGTACCACCGGCGCGATGGCCAGCAGGATGCCACGGTTGATCATGCGCCGCGACCTTTGACGGGCGTGCGTTGCCTTACCGCGGGTGTTTAGGTGAGCGACCAGGAGCGCTTGGAGAGCCCGAACCAGAAACCGTCGATGGCGGTCTTGGCCTCAATACCACCCGACGCATAGGCAGCACCAAGGGCGACATAAAGCGGTGCCCAGTGCTCGGAGCGCGGGTGCGCCTCGCGAGCGGCCGGCGCCTTATGCAGGAAGTCGAGAATGGAATCCACGTCTCCACGACCCAGTGCTTCTTCGGCCCACTGGTCAAATTCGCTGGAGGCGGCCGGTGGGGTGGAATCGGGGCCACCTGCCGGGTTGAACCAGCGCAGGTTGTGCGTGGTGAAGCCGGAGCCGATAATCATGGTGCCGCGATCACGCAGCGGGGCCAGCGACTGACCCAAGGCAAAGAGACCTTGCGGATCCAGCGTGGGCATCGACATCTGCACCACCGGGACGTCGGCGTCGGGGAACATTTCCTTCAGCGGGACGTAGGCTCCGTGGTCCAGACCGCGGGTCTCATCGCGCTCGACGTGATGTCCGTGGTTTCCGGTCAGACGGGCAACTTCGTCTGCCAATTCCGGCGCCATCGGAGCGTCGTAGCGCACGTCGTAGTAGTGCTGCGGGAAGCCCCAGAAGTCATAAACCAGTTCTTGTTTCTGGCGCGTGGCACTGAGCGACACGGGAGCATTTTCCCAGTGAGCGGAGATCATCAGGATGTCTTTGGGCTTTTCCATGGTCTCGGACCACGCCGCCAACTCGGCGGTCCAGGTGGCATCATCGGCAAGCGGTGGTGCGCCATGGGAGAGAAAGAGTACCGGTGGACGGTCGGCTGCAGTAGTCATGACCCCATCGTACACCCATTTTGGTTGATGCTTCAAGTAAAATGGGCAACCGGAATCAAACTGCTCTGACGCACCTGCAGTTCGGGCGAAATCAAGAGATCGGGTCGGGGGGCGAGCACCGTAACAACGGCACCCCACCCCCGACCCGAAGCAGCCGCTTAGACTAGTGGGATTCGGGCAGCGCGGCGTCCATGTCCGGTTCCGTAGCGCCCCTCAGCCCAAAGTAACTCAGCGCGGCAGCGACCAGTGCTGCAATCGCCACCACCAGATAGGCCTGCGCAAATCCGGCGCCCAGGGCCACCAGCGCATACTCGCTCCCCGCGGCTCCAGGGACGCCGGCGGGCAGTGAATTCAGAGCGATCGGGCCGCCGGCCTCAGCGATTCCCATAGCGGGTCCGAGTTGGTCCGGGGACAGGTCCGAGGTCTGCAGGGAAACCATCAGACGACTTCCGGCGGCACTGAGTGCCACTGCGCCGACCAGCACCGGCCCCAGGGCAAACCCGAGGTCGCGCAGCAGGTTGGTGGTGGCCGAGGCCATGCCGGTCAACTGGCGCGGCACCGAGTTCACCGCAATGGCGGTCATCGGGCTCAGCGTGAAGGCGAAACCCAGACCAACCAGCAGGCAGGGCACAATGAAGGCAGTGACGTCACGCTCCAAGACGTCGAAGCCCGAGGCAATCAGTGCGCCGGCACCCATGGCCATGAAACCGAAGGTCATCAGCCAGCGGGAGCCGAACCGCGCCTGCAGGCGGGAGATGACCGGGATCAAGACAAAGGCAGGGCCCTGCAACAGTAGGAAGAGTAGCCCGAGGAACATCGGGTTCTGGTGCTGCACCGGACCGAGCCACATGCTGGTGGTGAAGCACGCGCCGAGGAAGGCGAACATGCCCACCACCGCGACGATTGAGGAGACGGTGAACTGGCGAATGGCAAAGAGACGCAGGTCAAGCAGCGGGGATTCCACCTTCAGCTCGATAGCCACAAACACCGCGAGCAACACGGCGCCGACGACCAGTGAACCAAGCACATAGCCGGCGCTCCACCCGGCCTCCGGCCCCTGGACCAGGCCAAAGAGCACCAGGATTAGACCAATCGCGAACGTAATCTGGCCCCAGATATCCACGGATCGAGAGCGCTCGGAGTGCGCCTCTCGCGCCAAGAGCGCGGTGAGTGCCAACGCCATCAGCGACACGATGGCGACGACAACATAGGCGTTGCGCCAGGAGCCGAGCCCGGCCATCACCCCTCCAAGCAGCGGAGAGAGTGCCGAACCGGCGGAGAGGAAGCCCGCCCAGATGGCAATACCGCGGATGCGTTCACCCATATTGCGTGACACGGCGGCAACTAGGGCCAGCGAGGCCGGGAAAATCGCTCCGGCACCGAGCCCGTTGATGGCCGAACCGACCCACATGAGCTGGACGGTGGGTGCCAGTGCGCACACCACGGAACCAACTGCCACGAGCGCGGCTCCGCCGAGCACCAACTTACGGTGACCAAACTTATCGCCCAGCAGTCCAAAGGTCAGCTCAAAGACGACAACCAGCACCATGAAGGACGCGGTAATCCAGGTCAGCTGGGAGCCCACGGTGTTAAACGTGCTTTGGAATTCGCCATTCAGCGCACCCGGCAGGGCGTTGGCGATCTGGGCAACCATCACCGTCAGCGAGGCCGCGACCAAGGTGCCGCGGATCGATCGCTTGGCCGAAGACGCCTGCTGCGGCGGGTGGGACCGGGTAGCCGCCGGAATACCGGCTTCCGAATCATGACTCATGGTAGTGACTCCTTGGTTTGCGGTGTGGTGAAGCCCCGGGAACCGGTGGAACCCGACTGCATGTCGGTGGTGATCCAAGGCCCGGCCCAGTGCCGCACCCAACGGCGGCCGGCAGGTCCCAGCTTGTCCAGTGTCGGCATATCTGCCTGCCGGACGGGAAAGTTCCAACGATCATTCCCCGAAGTCGGATCACTTGTGGCCTGGCTCACGGAGAATCGCTAACAGCATGACATCTGGCAAGACGGAGTGTCAAGCCAAATTTGTGGGACACCCCACATTTTGGCAATTTCACCGGCGCCGGAGCGCTGCGCTCTGGCTGCCAAAGGGGGCCGTGCCGTGCTGCGGGCAGCAAAAAACCGCCCGGCCAATGGCCGAGCGGCAGCAATGCGGGGGCGAACTTAGGAGCCGGAACCCTCATTGCAGAGCAGGTGATACCAAGAGCCAGTCATGGTTTCCAGTGCGATGTCGCGGTCCACGACCCAACCTCGGCGGAACCAGCGAACGGAGAGGAATTCCAGTTCGCCGAAGGCGAGCGTGCAGCGAATGCGCCGACTGTCCTCCTCGAAGCGGCCGGCCCGGTCCAGTCCGGCCTGCATGCTCCCGATGGCATCGTCGAACCACGAATCAATGGAGTCCTGGATGTCTGATTCCACCGCCGCGGCCTGGTGGGAGACGATGACGTAGTCCTTAATGTCGACCCACTGGTCGAACTTGCGCCCGAGCCAGGTCTTCAGCACCGCACGGTCACCCGAGGCCACCACCTCTGTCAACGAAGGGTTGTCGATACTGGTCAGCATCTCGTTGGTGCGCTCGACCAACGCACGTACCAGCTCGGCCTTGGAGCCGAAATGTAGGTAAAAGGTCGCCCGGGTGGCACCGACCCGGGTGGCGATGTCATCGATTGTGGTGGCGGAGTATCCTTGTTCGGCAAACGCCGCTAACCCCTCCTCCAGCAACCGCCGGCGAGTCATTTGCTTCTGCGCTTCCCTCAATGTGGCCATGACCTTCAGCCTAGACGATTCCACTCTTTCCCCGAGACCGCGGTGAGCGCCGGAGAGCCACCAGTGATTCTGCTGTGCAGAATGTCTTGGTGTCGGGACGTCGGCCGGCCCTACGGTTGATGAAACAGATCACATCGCCGCCCCAGGGTGCGCAGCAGATTCAAGGAGCAGCATGCAGTTCTACCAAGATGGCTACCGCCCGGGCGACCCGGATATCCGCCGCGCAGCTCCCGGACGCCGCACCCCGGGGACCTTCCCCACCCAGGTCGACGTCCTCATCGCCGGCACCGGCCCCGCAGGTTCGGTCCTGGCCGCTCAGCTGGCCGAGTTCCCGGACATCTCCACCCTTGTTGTCGAACGCCGCGAAGCAGCCCTCGAGCTGGGCCACGCCGACGGGGTGGCCTGCCGCACCGTGGAGATGTTCAACGGCTTTGGTCTGGCCGAAGCCCTGATGCGCGAGGCCTACTGGGTTAACGAGACCAGCTTCTGGGGCCCCGGTTCCGCCGACGGGATCGAGCGCACCGGGCGGATCCAGGACGTCGCCGACGGCCTCTCCGAATACCCTCACGTGATCGTGAACCAGGCCCGCATGCAGGACATGCTCTTCGAGCACATGGCCAACTCCCCCAGCCGACTGGTCCCCGACTACGGACTGGAGCTCATCGACGTGACGATCGCCGAAACCGGCGACTACCCCGTCACCGCAAGACTGCGCCGCACCGGCGAGGAACCCGGCAACGAGATCACCATGCAAGCCAAGTACGTGGTGGGCTGCGAGGGCGCGCGCTCGAACGTGCGCCGCTCGCTGGGCATCAAGATGCAGGGGGATGCCCGTAACCACGCCTGGGGTGTCATGGACATGCTGGCCGTCACCGACTTCCCCGACATCCGCCTGAAGGCCGCCATTCAGTCGGCCTCCGGCGGCTCCATTCTGCTGATCCCGCGCGAGGGCGGCTACCTGGTGCGCCTCTACGTTGACTTGGGCGATATCGACCCGGGAGACCGCGAGGCCCGCGGGCGTTTCACCGCCGATTCGGTCATCGAGGCGGCACAAAAGATTCTGCACCCCTACACGCTGGACGTGAAGGAAATCGCCTGGTGGAGCGTTTACGAGGTGGGCCAGCGCATCGCCGAGCGGTTCGACGACGTGTTGCCCGAGGACCGCGGCACCCGGACCCCGCGCGTGTTCATCGCTGGGGACGCCTGCCACACGCATAGCGCCAAGGCCGGTCAGGGCATGAATGTGTCCATGCAGGATGGCTTCAACCTCGGCTGGAAGTTGGCAGCGGTGCTGCAGGGCCGCAGCCCAGAATCCCTGCTGGACACCTACTCCGCCGAACGCCAGGTCATCGCCCAGGAGCTGATCGACTTCGATTTGAAATGGTCCACTGCGATGGCTGCCAAGCCCAAGGACCCGGCGAACCCGGAGGCCGGCGGCATGGACGCCGCCGAACGCCAGTCCATCTTCACCCAGGGTGGGCGGTTCACCGCCGGCTTCGCCACCGACTACGCCCCAAGCATGATCACCGGGGAAGACACCCACGAGCACCTGGCCACCGGCTTCCCGGTCGGCGAGCGCTTCCACTCCTCCGGCGTCATCCGGCTTGCCGATGCCAAGCCGCTGCAGCTCGGCCACCAGGCCCTGGCCGACGGCCGCTGGCGGATCTACGCCTTCGCCGACGCCGCCCGCCCCGACGCCGCTGAATCGCGACTGGCCGCATTCAGCACCTACTTGGGGCAGGATCCTTCCTCCCCGGTGCGCACCTTCACCCCGGCGGGTGCCGACGACGACGCGGTCTTCGACGTCCGTGCGGTGCTGCAGCAGGGACACCGCGAGGTGGAGCCAGGGGATGTGCCAGCATTCCTCTTCCCACGTAAGGCACCGCTGGGGCTCATCGACTACGAGAAGGTCTTCACCGCCGACGCGGCGAACGATATCTTCGAGGCCCGCGGCATCAACCGCGAGCACGGCGCGATTGTGGTGGTCCGTCCCGACCAGTACGTGGCGCACGTGCTACCCCTTGATGCCCACGCGGAGCTGACACGTTTCTTCGCTGGCATCATGACCACCCCGACGCTACCGTAGTCCGACCTCGTCCGTGCGGCCGGGGCAGGGCCTCGCGGCACGGCTTGAGGGACATGGATATGGATGCGGCGAGTCTGGCGCGCCGGCTCCATGGACGCGCCAAGGTCCGCACCCGGGGCCATGCGCTGAACATCGGGTGCGCCGATCTCCCGGGCCCGGGGAGCTGCAGTGCGCCAGGGCGATTTCCCTGCTGCGATCCACCGGCCATGCAAACGGCAAGAGGCCGGGCCGCGGCCGACCCAGGGGATCGACTGCGGCCCGGCCTCTTCCACCGGTTCCGGCGGAATCAGGAAGCGATGGCCAGCAGCGGGACCAGCAGCGAGGTCACGAACAGCACCAGCGCGCCGCCGAGTCGGTTGGTCAGCGCGGCGAAGGGCATCAGGTGCATGCGGTTCGCCGCGCTGAGCACCGCGACATCTCCGCTGCCGCCGGTGTCGGCCATGACCAACCCCGGGGTAATGGACGCCTCGACGAAGTTGAACTTCATGAGCCAACCCAGGAATCCGGAGGTCAGAGTGGAGATCAGCACCGTGGCAACCGTCAGTACGATGAACTTCGGGTTACTCAGCGAGGTTACAACCTCGCCCATGTCGATGTAGCTGATACTCACGCCCACCAGTAGCGCCGGAACCATGGTGGCACCCACCATGTCACCCCAGTCCGCGGTGGATTCCTCAATGTCCTTGGGCAGCCAGCCGAAGATCTTCACCGCGGCCGCGGCAATGATGGTCCAGGCATAGGGGTGCAAGACCTCAACGAACGAGCCGACCAGCTGGCCGAAGATGAACAGTGCACCGGCGAAAAGCAGGCCCTTGCCCAGCGCAATGAACGAGGAGGCTTCGTTTTTCGGCGGGACGGCCGGTTCCGGGTGCGGCCCTGACGAGCAACAATCGAGTGGAAGCATCGGACCAAGTCAGAAACCGTGCCAGGGCAGGGTGATCACCTCTCTGCACTGGCAAGCGATCCCTCCCGCATTCAGGTTGTCGTCTCCGCACGCCCTTGGCACGCGGGCTCCGAGTCAAAATGAATCCGCCAGCACTCGACGGTATCAATTACATCCTAGACGAACGTTTTCACTGACTTTGAGGATAACGTTTTTGGTCTGTCAGTCCCCTTTATAGGGACCTCGGAAGCATCACGGCGGCTCGGCACCGGCCCATGCCCATGCCCTAGACGCAGATCCTATAGGTTGTTGTTTTGGCCACCTCCAAGATCACGCGTAGCGCCCAATCCTATGTAATTGGTCTTGATCTCGGTGTTTCACGCCGGGCCTAGCGGTGCCGCTGAACCGTGTAACTAACTCCCCGGCCGGACTTCAGCGCATCAGTTGCGCATGCGGCGCAACAAATCGATGCCGAATTGGAAATGGGCAAACAACTTTGGCCACGCGCCTTCCGGTCCTCAGAGGCCCCAGACCCGCGCGTTTTCCAGGGCCTGCTCCACGTCCGAGGCCTCCAGTTTCCGGTAGAGGCTGCGCATTTGGGTCTTGACCGTGTTTTCGGACCGGTAACCGGCCTCGGCGATCTGTTTCCGTGTCATCCCAGCACGCAGTTGATGCAAGATTTCTTGTTCTCGCGTACTAAGTACCGGTCGCTTGGGGATCGGTGTGGGCGCGAGATCCAGCGCATAGCCCAGGCGTTGAAGCTCTTCTGGCTCAAGTACCAAGGAACGCCCGACCTCGGACCACCCGGGAACCATGCCCAAAATCGACAGCTCGTAAAGTACTCCCGATTCTTGGTGCAGACGCTGTAGACGTTGCGCCAAGGCTGGCGTGGGGCCTTGAGGGTTCCGTGCGGCGAGATCCAAATACAGTGCCAGATTGCCCCTCCGCCGCAAACCCCGAGTAACCGGGACATCTTCAAGGGCAGCCAGCGCAGCGTTCGGATTTCCGTTCAGCAGGTGGCCGAGCGCCACTAGTAGTGGATCCCTCTTTTCGGCACCGCTGCCATGGCGCATCACGCCGCCTTGCAGAATCTCCACCAGCATCAACGTATCGTCGAACAGCCGCCGTGCCAAGGGCGAGTCCGCCGCGTAGCGACGCTCCGCACGGATCGAGGAGATCATCCTCTTCGCGACCTCGAAATTGCCAATATTAATCTTTTGCAGCGCCAGTTGCTGGCCATGGACGGGCCAGAATTCGTCGTGGTCCAGTTTCGGAGGCAACGCCTCCATGGCCTGCTCAAAGCCCAGATAATCCAGACGGGCCAGCGACAGATAGGCGCGGGCCATGGCTGCGCAGCGAGCCACCATCACCCTGCCCCAACCAACATCTCCGATGACGGCATCATGCGCGGCCAGCCAGCGCGTCGCGGCGGCACTGTCACCTTCTAGGACGTCGAGCAGGGCCAGCTTTCCGGTCACATCCGCGAGCAGGAATGCTTTCCCAGAGATCTGTGCCCAGTGGAAACCCGACTCATAGGCCTGGCGCGCTTCGGAATCTTTGCCCGCTAAATACAGGGAAATTCCTGCTTGGAGTTCGGTCAATGCCACCAGCGCCGGATTGAGCCTTTCGGCGTCAAGCCCGCGATGCAACGTCGCTCTTAGACGTGCCGCAGCAGTCCCAGCTTCGACATACAACCCTGACATTCGAAGATTAACCATCTCCAGCATGCCCACGGTCAGTGCGTGGGCATTAGGTTTGTTGGCCAGCCGCAGCGCATCCCGATGCAAGCGTTGGGCTGTGTGGTTTGTGGCGTAATCTGGCTCGAACACAGGGGGCTGAAGGGACAGGCCGTGCTGGTCCACCGAACCGAGAATACGCAGGCCAACTCGCATGTATTCGGTCTGTTCCGCTATGAAGCGCGGGATCTTTGACGCAATGACGCCCAGTTGCCGGGGGTTGCCGATGAAAACATCCACCCAATGATCCAGCAACAGGTCCAACAACGCCGGCCAACGCCGATGGGCCACGGCAGATTCCACGGCCGCCTCCACCCCATGGGTTGCCGCCATGGCGTTGACGGCGGCTCTTTCCAGAGCCACAACACGTTCACGTAGTCCGACGCGTTCCACCAATATTTGCCGCACCATCCGCGGCATCATCCAGCCACCTAGACCGTCAGGCTGCACCAGACCCGCCTGGACGAGATCGTCCAGGGTGTGTATCACCGGGGAAAATTCGCCGTAGAAGGCCTCGACGGTGCACCCGGCGAATACGGGCAGGAAGGCCGCTTCGCTTAATGCCCCGGTGGGGTCGCGGTGAGCCAGCCAGCGAGCCAATCCTCCCGCGATGCTCTGCTGGGCGCGAGTGCTGGCCTGCGGATCATCGGAAAGGATCAGCAGGGCCGCCAGCCAGCCTCCGGACAACTCGTGGAGGTGGTGGGGATCGGGCTGTTCGGCCCGCGTTTCAGATCCTACAAACTGCCTGATTTCCGCGAGATTCAACAACAAATCCCCCTGATCGGCGACAAGGCACGGGGTACGCGAGGTTAGAGCCCAGATCGAAGCAGCAGGCGCCAAGATGACGGCAAGGTGCAGCCCGGGATCCGAATGAAGCCGTTGCACTAGGTGATCCACAGCGATGGCAACGTCAATTCCCCCACCGGACCAGTCAAGTACCTCACCGGAGCGGTTCCCGATCCACGAGCGTGCAAAATACCGGCGGCCGGTTCCGGCCGCAGACCGGATGAAGAGCAACCTGCCGTTTCCATCGGCCCAGGAGAGGAATCTGGGCAGGGTGGGATGAGCATCCGGCAGACCGGAGGTAGCCCCCATTTCACTCCTGCTCTTCATGCACTTTTTCCCGGCCCGACTCCGGGCTATTCGGTACCTCATCCTAAGTGGCAATCCCTCTATCTTGCCCTCCTCATGCCGGTATAAATCGGACCCCGATTCCATTGCCGGAGTCTCGCTGGAAATCAGCCGCGCAAGCGTACCGAGCCGCCGCTGGTGAAGCCTCAGGTGGGCGCGGATAATCCAATCCGTTCCACTCACCGATGGAGCTGCCCGCACCTCCCCTAGAATTGAACTTGATTTCGGTTTTCCCGCACTGCCACGGTGTATCAGTTCTTCGAATGCCACGTGTCCTTCGGGATTGACCGATCCACCGCACCTGCCTTTTCGAACGGACCATGTTCATGCCCTCCTCGCCCGCCACCGAGGCCATCCCCTCACCGGATGAACGCCAATCGATCCGACGCACCCTACGTTCTCCCAAGCGTCTGGGCATCGAGGTCCTCGGCGGACTGGTGGTGGCACTGGCACTGATCCCGGAGGCAATCGCGTTCTCCGTCATCGCCGGAGTTGACCCGCGGGTGGGACTGTTCTCGGCCTTCACCATGGCGGTGACCATAGCGTTTGTGGGTGGCCGCCCGGCGATGATCTCAGCAGCCACCGGTGCGGTGGCCCTGGTCATCGCACCCCTGGTAGCAAGTCACGGGGTGAACTATCTGGTGGTCGCGATCCTGCTGGCCGGAGTCTTCCAGATCCTCTTGGCGGTGCTGGGCGTGGCCAAATTGATGCGCTTTATCCCGCGACAGGTCATGGTCGGGTTTGTAAACGCCCTATCGATTCTGGTGTTTATTGCGCAACTTCAGGAACTCATCAATGTGCCCTGGATGGTTTATCCCCTGCTGGCACTTGCCCTGCTAATCATCTTCGGCCTGCCGAAGCTCACCACGCGGGTCCCCGCCCCGCTGGTGGCCATCGTGATGCTCACGCTCATCACGGTACTCGGAGCCATCACCGTTCCCACCGTGGGCGACAAGGGCGCCCTACCCACCAGCCTTCCCGCGTTGTTTTTCCCGCAGATCCCGCTGACCTTCGAGACCTTCAAGGTCATCGCCCCCTACGCACTGGCCGTGGCCTTCGTGGGCCTGCTCGAATCCCTAATGACGGCCAAGCTGGTGGACGATGTGACGGACACCCGCTCGAGTAAAACTCGCGAGGCTTGGGGCCAGGGGGTGGCCAATCTGGTCACCGGGTTATTCGGCGGTATGGGTGGCTGTGCCATGATCGGCCAGACCATGATCAATGTGAAGGTCTCCGGTGCCCGCACGCGCATCTCCACCTTCCTGGCCGGTGTCTTTTTGCTGGTGTTGGTGGTTGTCTTTGGTGACGTGGTGGCGCTGATCCCGATGGCCGCACTCGTGGCGGTGATGATCTTCGTTTCTTGGGCGACCTTCGACTGGCATTCGATCCGACCCAGCACGCTGCAACGCATGCCCAAGAGCGAAACCGCCGTCATGATCATCACGGTGCTGGCCACGGTGTTTTCACACAACTTGGCCGTGGGTGTGGGCGCCGGTGTGCTCACCGCAATGGTGCTCTTCGCCCGCCGAGTGGCGCACTTTGTCACGGTGACCCGCACCGTGGATGCGGCGGACGAAACCGCCACCTACACGGTCAACGGCGAGCTCTTCTTCGCCTCGTCCAATGACCTCTACACCCAGTTCCAGTACGCACTGGACCCGGTGCACGTGGTCATCGATATGCACGCCTCGCATCTTTGGGATGTTTCCACGCTGGCGGCACTCGACGCTATCACGGCCAAGTACGAGGCCGCCGGCAAGCGGGTTCAGATCGTGGGCCTGAACGAGGCAAGCGCCGCCATGCGCCAGCGCATGGCCGGGCACCTAGGCTAATCACCGATGCGGAGAATCATCGCGACTCCGGTGTTGATGTTTCTCAAAGACATCGATCTACCTAAAAACTCTTAGGTCATCCGCCGCTATCGCGAGTTCGGCGAGCCATGCGGGCACCATCGCCTAGTGGTCGGCGGACTTCTTGGGGTTGGGGTCAGGGATGGGCGCGGCGTATTCGGTCGCTGCCCAGGAGGCGAGGAGTCGCAGTGCCTGTTCGGAGCCGGAACCAGGTTCGCCGGCGTAGATCGTGAGTGTCAGACCGGGTTCGGCCGCCATCTCCAGCCCTTCATACGCCAGGGTGACTTCACCGACAATCGGGTGGTGGAAGGTCTTGGACCCGGCGCCGTGGTGGCGGACGTTATGCGCACTCCACAAACGCCGGAAGTCATCGGAACGAGTACTCAGCTCCCCAATGAGGTCGTGCAGATCCTTGTTGTGCGGATCGCGAGATGCCTCGGTGCGCAAAATCGCGACGATAACTTCGGCAAAAAGTTCCCAGTCGGGGTAGAAGTCGCGGGCCCGAGGGTCGAGGAAGGCATGTCGGGCGATGTTCGGCGGCTGGCCGGGCATCTCAAAGACATCCTTGTAGAAGGCACGAGCCAGCGAGTTGACGGCGAGGATGTCCATGCGTCCATTGCGCACAAAGGCCGGTCCGGCAGTGATGGCGTCCAGCACCCACTGCAGCGATTGGTGCGCCGTCCAGGTTTTGGGGTTCCGTCGACGCGGAGGCCTCGCCACGGGGCTGGCCGCGTGGGCGAGGTCAAAGAGATGGGCTCGTTCGGCATCATCGAGCCGCAACGCCTTGGCGAGAGCGTCAAGGATTTCGGGTGAGACACCACTGATGGAGCCGCGTTCGATGCGGGTGTAGTACTCGATGCTGACCCCGGCCAGGGTGGCGACTTCGTTTCGACGTAGTCCCTTGACCCTTCGGTTGGTGCCGGTGGGGAGGCCAACCTGTTCGGGAGTGACGTTGGCTCGGCGCGAGGAGAGAAATTCGCTGACTTCCGATCGATTGTCCATGCTCCCACGGTAGACGAGACCAGCGCTTGGTGGGAGTCCCTCGCGGTACCACCATCGTCAGAGACTCCTTCCAGCGGTCGAGGTCTCGGCGCCCAATCAATCTCGATCACGATCTCTCGTCTCGACTAAGTCGGGAACATCGACCACCCTAGGATCATCGCAAGAACCCGGAATCGTCAGGAGAAAACGTTGAAGAAGCTACGAACAGCATCGATGCTGGCCGCCGGAGCCGGGATCAGCTTCCTGCTGACCTCTTGTCTCCCAACGCCTCCGCTCCAGCCCTCGCCCTCGCCCTCATCATCGGCCGAGACCTCAACGCCACCTTCGTCACCTTCCACGTCGGCGTCGGCGTCGGGATCGGCCGGAGCCGCGGCACCCACAGACACGCCACGGGTGGTCTCCAGCGGCCTGGAGGCCCCCTGGTCCGTCGTGTTCCGTGAGAGCACTGCCTTGGTCAGCGAACGCGACAGCGGCCGCATCCTTGAACTCGCCGAAGACGGCAGCTCCCGGGTCATCGGGACGGTTCCCGGAGTGGCAGGTTCCGGCGAGGGCGGGCTGCTGGGCCTGACGGTCGATGATCAGGGACGCCTGTATGTCTACTCGACGGGTGCCGGGGAAAACCGCATCCAACGCTTCGACGTCACGGGAACACCCGGGTCGCTGGCCCTGGGCTCACCTGTGACGATTCTTGATGGAATCCCCTCGGCGAGCTACCACGACGGAGGTCGCCTAGCCTTCGGCCCGGACGGGATGCTTTACGCCACCGTGGGCGACGCCGGTCAAGCCGGCCAGGCACAGGATCTGGATTCCCTGAGCGGCAAGATCCTGCGAATGACCGCCGACGGGGACATCCCCCATGACAATCCGTTCGACGGTTCGGTGGTCTACAGTTATGGGCACCGCAACCCGCAGGGACTCGCGTGGGCTCAGGATGGGACAATGTTTGCTACAGAATTCGGGCAAAACACCTGGGACGAACTGAACATCATCACCGCCGGCGCCAACTACGGGTGGCCGACGGTCGAAGGCATTGAGGATACCGAGGGCTTCACGAATCCGGTGCAGCAGTGGACCCCCGAAGTGGCCAGCCCCAGCGGCATGACGTATGCCGATGGGACGCTGTTCATCGCCAACCTACGCGGAACGGTACTCCGCGCGGTGCCGGTCGCCGACCCAACCACGTTCACCGACCACTACGCCGGCGAGTATGGCCGCCTTCGCGATGTCACCCTATCCCCGAACGGGGAGCTGTGGTTCCTGACCAACAACACCGATGGCCGCGGGACGCCGGGCCCAGAAGATGACCGCATCCTCGGCGTGGATCTGGAGTAGAAACCTACACCGCGGCGCTCATCAACGCGGCCTCAAGCCAGGCCCGCTCGGTGTCATTCAGTGCACGCGAGGAGACCCCATCCTCCGCCAACGGCACCATCACGGTGGTTCCGTCGAAGACCGTGGTCTCATTCTGGATACCCACGTGGCGCACGGTGAAGGACTTGGTACCAATGCGGGTTACCGCCACCTGGATGCGGAATTCGGGCTGGTAGTGCAACGGACGCAGGTAATTTATGGTCAACGACGCCACCACGGTGCCAAACCTGAAGCGCGCATTGGCCTCTCCCCCACGGGTCCAGCGAATGCGCGCCTCTTCCATGAGCGTGATGATCCGCGCATTGTTCACATGTCCCAGCGCATCCTGATCCGACCAGCGCAAGGGCATCTCAAGTTCAAAGGGCCGGGGAAGGTGCGTCAGCGTCTCATTGCTCATGGAACCATTTCACCAGAAAGCCCCGTTCGACTGCCCACTTGTGACAAAATCAAACACCGCGCTCCGGCCACGGAACCTAGTAGATTTGGGGTATGACCGATGCTCGACACCGCGGCAGCCCCGACGAGAAACTCACCCGCGCCCAGCGCAACGAGTTCGCTCGCACCTCCAGCCAACGCGCGGCCGACCGCAACGGTATGTCGCTGGAGGAATACAAAAAATACGCCTCGTCGGTCGGCACCCGGACCCATCCACTGTGGCAGCCCGGCGGGTTGCTGTTCCTCGCCATCCTCATGACGGCGATCCTCGGTTTCCTCTTTGTCCTGGCGGGTATCACGTGGGTGAACGATGGTGAAAACGTGCTCGCTTCACTGTGGTTCATCATGTTGCTACTGGCGGGCCTGACGGTGTGGGCCTGGGTTGTGACGGCACACGAATACCGAGCGTCCAGATTGCGGAAACGCGACGAAGTGAACCTCATCGGCGGAAACCGCAGCTCCGAGCCCGATTCCCCCGATCCCGGCGGGCCCTACCTCTAGTCGCGGCGGCCCCGCCCGGGATGGTGTTGAGCCATCAGCCGGTCGGGAACTCAATGATCTCGCTGCGGATCAAAAAACGCTTGCCTTCCGGGGCCTCCACGGAGAAACCGGACCCCCGCCCCGGCACCACATCAATGGTCAGCTTGGTGTGCTTCCAGTACTCGAATTGTTCGCGGCTCATCCAGAAATCCAGGGTGCCCAGCGACCCTCCCTCGGCATCGGGCAGCGTGAAGACGCCCAGCAGGATATCCGAATCCCCTGTCTTAAAGTCACCATCCGGGAAACACATCGGAGAGGACCCGTCGCAGCACCCCCCGGACTGGTGGAACATCAGCGGCCCGTGCCTCTGCCACAGCAAACGCAGCAGTTCCGCGGCCTCCTCGGTCATCGCTACCCGGGAAAAATCTTCCCCGGCGATCGCTGCCGCTGACTCAATGGCTGTTTCCATGACGCACTCCCTGGTGAGAACCGAATTGCGAAACTTACTGACAAAACACCGAAGCCCGGCACCGTTCCATGACGGTGGTGCCGGACCCAGATGCAGACCTGTTGTTTTTTCGTGGCCGGTGCTAAGCCAAGTCTCCTACGCTTGTCCGACGTAGTCGATGACCACCCGACCGTCGATCTTCGCGTGAATCATCTCGTCCAGGACCGCGTTCATGTCCTCCAACGGCCGAGTGTGGAAGGTCGGCTTGATCTTGCCCGCCGCATAGAACTCCAACGCCTCGATCATGTCCTGCCGCGTCCCCACGATCGAGCCGCGGATCGTCAGGCCCTTGAGCACGATGTCGAAGATCGGGGCGGGGAACTCTCCCGGGGGCAGACCATTGAAGACGATGGTTCCCCCGCGCCGGGTCATCGAGATGGCCTGGCCGAAGGCGGCCGGGTGCACCGCCGTCACCAAAACTCCGTGAGCCCCACCCACCGCGGCCTGAATGGCCTCCGCCGGATCTTGCGCAAACGCGTTGACGGTGATTTCGGCACCGTGGCTGCTGGCCAGTGCCAGCTTTTCCTCGGCGACATCCACCGCGATCACGCGCATGCCCATCGCTACCGCGTACTGCACGGCGATGTGCCCCAGTCCGCCAATGCCGGAGATGACCACCCATTGGCCGGGCTTAACCTCGGTCTGCTTCAGGCCCTTGTAGACGGTCACGCCGGCGCAAAGTACCGGGGCAATCTCGTACGGGTCGGCACCTTCCGGGATGTGAGCGGCGAATTTCGCGTCGACCAGCATGTATTCGCCGAAGGATCCGTTCATCGAATAGCCGCCATTCTGCTGGGACTCGCAGAGCGTTTCCCAGCCGGTGCGGCAAAATTCGCAGTTTCCGCAGGCGCTGGCCAGCCAGGCGTTACCCACCAGATCACCCACCTTGACCTCGGTGACTCCCTCACCGATTTTCACCACGTTGCCCACCCCCTCGTGGCCGGGGATCAGCGGCAGGTTCGGCTTAACCGGCCAATCGCCGTGAGCGGCATGCAGGTCGGTATGGCATACGCCGGAAGCGATGACCTTGACCAACGCCTGACCCGGGCCCGGCTCCGGGATCGGCGCTGTTCCTATTTCGAGTTCTTCGCCGAAGGTATTAACGATGGCTGCTCGCATGGTGTTCATCTGGTGCTCCTTGATTTGGCCGGCGGCGCGCAGGCAGCGGTGGGCTTGAAGATGTGCTTGCCCGGGCCGCTACATCCGCGCCACCGAAGAAAGGTGGGGCTCGGGGGAAAAGGTGAAGCAGGTGGGTGGACTACCCAGCGGCCGTGGGTGAGAAGTTCAGGGAGAACCTCTCACCCACGGGTGCGGTGCTGCTCTTTAGAAGAAGCCGAGCTTGTCTTCCGAGTAGGAGACGAGCAGGTTCTTGGTCTGCTGGTAGTGATCAAGCATCATCTTGTGGTTTTCGCGTCCGATGCCCGAGGACTTGTAGCCGCCAAACGCGGAGTGCGCGGGGTAGGCGTGGTACTGGTTGACCCAGACGCGGCCGGCCTGGATGTCACGTCCGGCACGGTAGGCGGTGTTGCCATTGCGGCTCCACACTCCCGAGCCCAGTCCGTAGAGCGTGTCATTGGCGATCTCGATCGCCTCGTCGTACCCGGAGAACTTCGCCACCGAGACGACGGGACCGAAGATCTCCTCCTGGAAGATACGCATCTTATTGTGGCCCTCGAAGATGGTCGGCTGCACGTAGTAGCCACCCTCCAAATCCCCACCAAGTTCCGCGCGGCCACCACCGGTGAGCACCTTGGCTCCCTCGGCCTTACCGATGTCCAGGTAGGACAGGATCTTCTCCAGCTGGTCATTGGAGGCCTGAGCGCCCATCATGGTCTCGGTGTCCAGCGGGTTGCCCTGCTTGATGGCCTCGGTGCGCTTGATGACCTCGGGCATAAACGTGTCGTAGATCGATTCCTGGATCAGGGCGCGCGACGGGCAGGTGCAGACCTCGCCCTGATTCAGCGCGAACATTGTGAAGCCTTCCTTGGCCTTGTCGTAGAACGCATCGTCCTTATCGGCGATGTCCTCGAAGAAGATGTTCGGCGACTTGCCGCCCAGCTCCAGCGTCACGGGGATGAGGTTCTCGGAGGCGTACTGCATGATCAGCCGGCCGGTGGTGGTCTCGCCGGTAAACGCAATCTTGCGGATGCGCTTGTTCGAGGCCAACGGCTTACCGCATTCAACACCAAATCCGTTGACGACGTTCAACACCCCGGCCGGGAGCAGATCGCCGATCAGCTCCATGAGCACCAGGATCGAGACCGGGGTCTGTTCCGCAGGCTTCAGTACGATGGCGTTGCCGGCTGCCAGCGCCGGGGCCAACTTCCACACGGCCATCAGGATCGGGAAGTTCCACGGGATGATTTGTCCGACGACGCCCAGCGGTTCGTGGAAGTGATAGGCCGTGGTGTTCTCGTCCAGCTGCGAAAGGCTGCCCTCTTGGGAACGGATGCAACCGGCGAAGTAACGGAAGTGGTCGATGGCCAGCGGCATGTCGGCGTTGATGGTCTCGCGCACCGCCTTGCCGTTGTCCCACGACTCGGCGACGGCCAACATTTCCAGATTCTCTTCCATGCGGTCAGCGATCTTGTTCAGGATCACCGCACGCGACGCCGGGCTGCTCTTGCCCCACGGTCCGGCCGCTGCTTCCGCCGCATCCAGCGCCGCTTCGATGTCCTCGGCCGTGCCGCGGCCTACCTCGCAGAAGCCCTTGCCGGTGACCGGGGTGATGTTCTCGAAGTACTGCCCCTTGACCGGCGCCACCCACTGCCCGCCAATGAAGTGCTCGTAGCGGGACTTGAAGTTGACCAGGGATCCTTCGGTGTTCGGGTTGGCGTAGACCGTCATGATGACTCCTTGTTTTCGGTGGTAACACTGCTCTTGGATGTGAGCCTACTCACACTCACGTTGCGGCAACGTTGCATCACCGGCGCTACGTTGCCCCCACATCGATTGGCGCACCGCTTCACTTCCCCGCACCGGTTGATCCCGGCCTCCGGCACTCCGCCGCTTCTCCCCACAGACCACTTCCCCGGCCGCGGGTGGTGTGTTCAGCGGCGCAGACTGGGTCCATGAATTCTTCCGCCACACCCAGCGCCTCAGGGAGGCAAGCACGCATCAGCACCACGGTCAGGAACCTGGCCGCGGTCCTCCTTGACGCGCGCTCGACCGTGGAAGAACTCACCACCCTGAACCCCGACGCGGCCTCCAGCGCCCTCATCCTGGGCCTGCTTGAGAACACCCAACGCACCATCGCCTACGGCCAACTTCATGCCACCTTCCACGCCGAGGTCAACCAGATCTACCGCTTGGACCCGGAGACCGCCACGCACCTTGATGCTCTCGCCGCCGCCCCACAAGCCCTGGCCGATGGCACCACCGCCATACCAGCGGAGCGGATGTGCACGGGGATGGCTCAGCACCGCAATACCGCCGCCTACCTCCAAGCCCACCTCCACATTTCCGCTTCCGAGGCCCGCCGCCGACTCACCGGTGCACGCCTGCTGGTCGCCCCAGCCCCATCATTTGGGCTTGCCGCCCCGCTCCCGGGACCAGACATGGACTTCTCCAGCACCGAGTGGACCATGGGTCGCACCGGTACTGAGTCGACTTTGGCTCCTCCACTGTTTCCGGTGTTGGCGCAGGCAGCCGCCGATGGGACCGCGGATGTTGGCAATTTAGCCCAACTGGCCGGACGGCTTGAAGGGATGCAGCCGCGTATCCATCAACGCGAAGACGCTTCAAAGCTGAACACCGCCATCGAAGAATCCCTGGCTCATGAGGCACGCACCGCCGAACCTCGAAACGCGCACAAGGCCCTGAGCGATTGGGGTGCCTATCTGGAAACGAACGGGGCACCGATGACCGACGAAGAGATTCGGGCCAAGCGGGGCATGTTCTACCGTGGCGTGCGTGAAGGGTTCGCCGAGTATCTGCTGAGGTGTGATCCGATCGATGCCGAATCGATTGAGTCGTTTGGTGAAGCCTGGTCCAACCCGCGCTCGAACAAGGTCCCACCGGTTTCTGCCTCCACCGCTGGCCCACACACCGTCGACCCACCTACGGTCGGCCCACCTACGGTCGGTGCCGGAAATTGTGACGGCCAGGCCACCGCTCGCAAGCCCGTGACCCGCCCCGTGGCGCCGGTGGGGATTCCCGCTCCGGCGTGGGCGATTGCCCCGGGGATGGCTCCGGATCAGGTGCCGCTGAGTTCGTGGGTCGATGGGGTAGCGACCAGCAACGGCACAGATAACACCACCAACACCAACACCAATACCGGCAGCGGTGACATGCTGGGTTTGGTGGATCCACGCACCACCCCGCAACTCTTACTCGATGGCATCATTGCCTCGATCAACGGATCTCTCACCGGTACCGCCCTGAGTGAATCCGGTGGCCTGCCGGTCAGGGTCGGGGTGCTGATCGACTATCAGTCGCTACTGGGTCAATGTGAAACTGCGGGTATCACCGGGCACGGCCGGGTGGTTTCGGCGGAGAATATTCGTCGACTGGCCTGCGATGCTGGGATCTTGCCCGCGGTGCTGGGGAGTCAGGGGGAGATTCTGGATTTGGGTCGCGAGGTGCGCGGCTTCTCCCCGGCCCAGCGCAAGGCTCTAGCGATGCGTGATCGAGGGTGTTGCATCCCGGGATGTCATCGTCCGGCGTCCACCACCGAGGCTCATCATGTGAAGTCTTGGCTGGATGGCGGGGTGACAAGTGTGGCTAATGGGGCTTTGACGTGTGGTTATCATCATTTGCAGATTCATGCTGGGTTGATCACGCTGAGGATGATCGACGGGATTCCGTATGTGGTTGAGCGGGCGGGTCAGCCGCGTGGTGATCCGGAACGTAATTTGTGGTGGCATCCGGAGTTGCGGACGGTGGGGTTTATCCCGCCCCTATTCACCGACTAAACCGCGGGCCCAATGCTTTCCAAGGCCGCGACGACTAGTGCACGATGCGGCGACTTGGCCGGAAGCACCTGCAAGGTGGTCGTGAGGACTTCCTCATCGCCTTGCACCTCGGGCAGCTCCATAAAACGCAACAGCTGCGTATCATTACCGTCCTGCAACATAGCCTGACGGAGAGCGGCAAAAACTTGCTCACGGATCGATTCAATGCCCGGTGCCATCGAACGAACGAGGACTGGCCCCGCATAATGATCCAAGGCATCGTCCAGCCGCCCTCCTTCAATGGCCCGCAACACCTCACGTGCATCACAAATCAGCGGCTGAGGCAGGCGATACGGTCGCGATAGCGGCACAATCCTCGGATCAAAATCCGCCATGGCCTTCCGCAAACGAACGAATTCCGCCCGCAGGGTTCCCAGATCGGCGGTGTCAGGATTGATATGTAATAACTCGACGAGCTCCTCGCCTGTTAGCCCACGCGCATGCCACGAGAGCAAAACAAGCAACTCTGCATGCCGGGTGCCCAACTCCAAGGTCGCTTCGCCGCACCGGAGTTCCGCTCCAGCTCCGGTCGTCACAGCCAGAATTGGCGTTGAGGAAGGAGTCGGGATTCGTTTGCCACCACTCACACCCACGAACGTTTTCCGCGGCACCTCGAGATGGTCCTCGTGCCATCGCAATTCAGATTCGGCTGCGGCGACCGCAGCCTTGAGGAGCGCGAGGGAATAGCCACCCACCGCGGCTTCTCCACCGGTCAGGTCAACCACCCCCAACAGCTCACCACTATCAGGCGAGTGGATGGGAACCGCAGAGCAACTCCAGTGATGGGCAATGGAATCAAAGTGTTCGGCACCCGAAACTTGAACTCCCCGACCGGTGACCAGTGCTGTTCCCGGCGCCGAGGTCCCAACGGCCCGTTCGGACCAGTCCGATCCAGGCACAAAAGCCATTGCTTCGGCCGCTCGCAAAATTTGACGTTCACCCTTCACCCACAGAAGACGTCCCGTCGGATCGCCGATGGCCAGAAGAAGGCCCGCATCGCGGGTCGTATCAAGAAGTAAACGATCAAAGACCGGCAACACCAACCTTAACGGTGAGGCACTACGTAATTCATGCAAGGCGTCATCACTAAGCACCGTATGAGCATTGGAGGCTGCTATCTCCTTGTACTCAAGGGAACGCATCCATGATTCACGGACGACATCGCGCAATTGCCACGCCACATGATTATCGGATCCTCCCCCAAGAGTCTCATGTGCGGCCAACGCATGGCGCTGCAGCGCCATGGCGGCAGGAGAAATCAGAGACATCATTGGCCTTCCGTGGTGTGGAGACACCGAGTGAGAGCAGCAATACAACTCTCGACGTGATCCCCTTCACGATTTAGCCCCAAGCTTAGGGGAGATTTCGCGACAAAAGAACCCCGCTGGGATTCACACAGGTCAATGCTCGGGATCGCCCCGACATCAGTTTCACAACCTGACCCGCTCCATTGCATATGAGTTTTCTCTTGCCTTGCCCCCAGCGAACGCGGATCATTGGTGCCGGAGACGTCCCGTCCATTCATGGTTCCCCAAGAAAAGGAGCGGCCCCATGGCCCGAATGATTTTCGTCAATCTACCCACCAAGGATCTCGCAGCATCGGATACTTTTTATGCCGGTCTAGGATTCGAAAAGAACACAGACTTCTCCAACGAAGTCGCCACCGCATGGATGATCACCGAAACCATCTGGGTCATGGTGCTCTCCGAGGAGTTCTACTCCTCATTCTTGCGTAACGGGGACAAAGCAACCTACGGAGCAGGACCGCGTGAGGTCCTCAACGCCATCAGCGGGGAGACCCGCGAGGAAGTCGACGAGTTCGCCCGTCGCGCCCTCGCCCACGGTGGCACCATCTACCGCGAGGCCGCCGAGGAGTTCCCGGGCATGTACTCGGTAGCGTTCCTTGACCCAGACGGACACGAATGGGAAGTCGGATGGATGGACATGGAAGCTACCCCAGGAGCCTAAAGAAGGCCAAAACACAACACGAGAGTGTGCCGCCAAGATACAGGTACTTGGCGGCACACTCTTATACACAAAATGCTGGTTTTGCCTGCCGCTGCTACTTTGCCGTGCAGGCCTCATTGGCGCAGCCTGCATCCCGCGGTGCCCAATGCGCCTGGCCTTCACCCTTGTCTTCCCAGACGACGTGCCGATGCTGGCCGCAAAGTTCGCAGGAAGGCGCCAGATAGGTGGCGCGTTCCGCATCCGAGTACAACTTGTAGTCACCCATGTTTTTCTCCCTTGAACCACCAAGACCTAAAGTGCACTCACTCTACGCCGAGTTGAGAGAAGAACTCTAGGATGCCGGGTGGTGCCGTTTGAACTTTCGGAAGTGATTCAGCGTGCTGACAAGGATGTAGAACCAACGCCGTGGGTTGGTTTCCTTTTTGTAGTACAGGGGATGGCTGTATTGCTTGGTCGATATGAGCTCATCAACACCGGTCTTCATGTCGCTTGGCACATAGCGGCGCAAGAGTCTCAAGGGCAGAATGTTATAGAGATGGCGGTTGGTGGCCACCTGCAGATCATCCCCACCGGTGAGCCCACCGCGCAGGTACTCCTCAACATAGAAGCGCGTGACGTTGTGACCGGCGGCGGTGACGTAGAAGTGGTTGCGGCCCAACCGCGGATTCAATTCGAAGAACTTGTACGTTCCGTCGCGCGGATCAAGCTTCATGTCGAACATTGAGAAGCCGGTCCAGCCCAGTTCCTCAAGCAAGCGAATTCCCTCAACCACGGCAACGTCGTTCGGCTGGGCAACGATGGCAGCAGAGTTACCCAGCGCCCCCGGGGCATGTTCTTCCACGATGACGCGCCCGCACGAAACGAAACGAACCTTGCCTTCGCGGTCGCTGAAGAACGTGGCCAGATGCATGCCGCTATCCCCACCGGGGATCAGGTCCTGAACGATGAGTGTGCCTGCGTAGCCCGCAAGGGTGGCTTTGCTGATGAGCTCGGTGAGCTCAGTCAGGGATGCAACGGTGTGGACTTTTTTCTTGCCGGCGAATTTCAGCTGCCCCCAGGCAACTCCATCCGAAGGCTTCACAATGGCCGGGAAAGGAACGCCCTCGGCCGCTAGTTCCGCCGCGATTTGCGCCCCATCAACCGAGCCGT
Organism: Paeniglutamicibacter sp. Y32M11; assembly: GCF_019285735.1. Classification (GTDB taxonomy): domain Bacteria; phylum Actinomycetota; class Actinomycetes; order Actinomycetales; family Micrococcaceae; genus Paeniglutamicibacter. The sequence goes on from NZ_CP079107.1 coordinate 3,939,787, forward strand.
TTGCGCAGTCGTGCACAACGGTGGCCGGGTAGCTGACACCGAGTTCCCGGCATAGCTGATAGAAGGCATCCTTCTCCGTGGCCCTGTCCAGTTCCGCATTCCCTACATACGGGATGGTGAACCATTCGGACAGTTCATCGGCGTGGGTGGCGATGAAACGAATGTGCTGGTCGGCAGCACCGAGCAGCAACAATGGTCGCTTGGTCCCATTGGAGCCGCCGAACTCGCGGCCCAAATTTGCGACGAAAGCGGCGAAGGCGGCAGCGTCTTCCTGCTGCTCAAAGGGACGTGGCAGCAGGATTTGTGAGTGCTCAGTGATTCCGGTCAGTACCGATGGGACCAAGACCGAATGGATGTCGTACTGTTCGTGAAACTCCCGCGCCAACGAGTAGGCGCCGATGTCACCGCCCAAAATGACTGGGACAAAGGGCTGGTTCTCGTTGATCTGCATGAACCAAAACTATCAACCCCCAACAAATCGCATACCCCATGGGGGTACTTGACAATATACCCACCGGGGGTATTGTTAGAGGCATGGAAAACACTGCCCCAACACTCGACGAGCACGTCGGGCACGGATATACCGCGAATAAAGAAGCACTGCTGAAGCGGCTAAGCCGCATCGAAGGTCAAGTCCGTGGCGTCAACAAGATGGTCAGCGAGGACAAGTACTGCATCGACATCCTCACACAAATTTCTGCCATCAATGCCGCCCTGCACAAGGTGAGCTTGGGGCTAGTTGAAGAGCACATTTCCCACTGTGTTGTGAATGCTGCAGAGCAAAGCATTCAAACCGGCGACAAGTCCTATGTGGACGAGAAGGTCACAGAGGTCACCACCGCTATTGGGCGACTTCTGCGCTGAGCTTCCCTCCACCTTTAGAACACAACGAATCACTACCAAGGAGAAATCATGAGCGAAGAATCTAGCTGCGGTTGCGGCGGCTGCGGTTGCGGAAGCAACTCAAGCAACTCAAATGAAGGACTCACCATCACCATGCGACCGGAGGACAAAGTGACCCAGAACCACATCACCCTGAAAATCGACGGCATGACCTGCGGCCACTGCGTCGCATCCGTCACCGAGGAACTGCGGGAAATCGCCGGAGTCACCGAGGTCGAGGTCTTCCTCTCTGCCGGCGGCACATCCACCGCAGAGATCACCACCACTACTCCGGTAGAAGAAGAAACCCTGGCCCAAGCGGTTCAGGAAGCCGGCTACACCCTAGTTTCCGCGAGCGCCTAAACAGCATCGCGGATCCGTCGGGGAGCACCACTCCCCCGCTTGGCCAACAAACGATCACACAGGAATGGAATCATGAGCAACGAGGTCATCTTCCCCACCAACCAGCGCATCATCGAATTAGACATTCAGGGCATGACCTGCGCATCGTGTGTTGGCCGGGTGGAACGGAAACTCGGCAAGATCGACGGCGTTGAGGCCCTGGTTAATCTGCCGCTGGAATCGGCCAAGGTCACCGTCCCTGAATCGGTGAGCACGGAGCAAATCATTGCAACGGTTGCCGCCGCGGGTTACCAAGCTAGCGTGAAAGTTGACCCTTTCGCCGTCACCGAAACGGTTGCAGCGGTAGCCAATGGAGCGGCCGCGGAAGCTGGGCCGGGAACTCCGTCCGGTGCGCCTATGGCTCATGGCATGAACCACGCTGAGGAACCCGCGGGGAACGATCTCAAAAAGCGTCTGATCGTCGCCGCCATCTTCACTGTTCCGCTGTTCGTCATCTCCATGGTCCCGGGTGCACAATTTCCGCATTGGGGTTGGGTGGCGCTCGCCCTAGCCACTCCCGTGGCGCTTTGGTCCGCATGGCCTTTCCACCGGGCAGCGGCCATAAATGCCAGGCACTTTGCTTCCACCATGGACACCTTGGTCTCTCTCGGGGTACTCGCGGCCTACCTCTTCTCTCTGGGGCAGTTGATCATCGATCCGATGATGACTGCTCACATCGGCATGAATATGAGCGATCACCAGCTCTACTTCGAGACCGCCGGAGTGGTAGCAACCTTCCTCTTACTCGGTCGCTACCTAGAGGCACGGGCCAAGTCGAGGGCCGGGGATGCACTGAAATCGTTGCTGGATCTCGGCGCGAAGGAAGCAGTGGTGCTGCGCAATGGAGTCGAAACGAGGATTCCCGCCGCCGAACTGATCCCCGGAGATGAGTTTGTCGTGCGTCCGGGAGAAAAGATCGCCACCGATGGATTTGTGGTCACCGGGCAGTCGGCCGTTGACACCGCGCTGGTTACCGGCGAATCGCTCCCCGTCGACGTCGGGCCCGATGACACAGTTATTGGAGCCACCATCAACACCTCGGGTCGACTGCTGGTGCGTGCCACTCGCGTTGGCAGGGACACGACACTGGCCCAGATGGGTCGCCTCGTTTCTGAGGCGCAAACTGGCAAGGCTCCCATCGCACGGCTGGCGGACAGAATTTCGGCCGTCTTCGTTCCCATTGTGCTGGGAATTGCGCTTCTCACCTTTGTCCTCTGGCTGGCGTTCGGCGGAGATCTGAACACCGCGTTTTCCGCTGCTGTCGCGGTATTGGTCATCGCCTGCCCCTGCGCCCTCGGCCTGGCCACCCCCATCGGGCTGTTGGTGGGCACCGGGCGGGGCGCTCAGCTGGGCATCTTGATCCGCGGTCCGCAGGTTTTGGAAGACACCCGGAAGATTGACACGGTGTTGCTGGATAAAACAGGCACCATTACCGAGGGCGACCTTGCCGTGATGTCCACAGAACCGGCCGTCAACGTTGACTCCCGCACGCTACTGGCACTGGCCGGAGCCGCCGAAGCAGGATCCGAGCATCCCATCGCCCACGCAATAACCGCCGCGGCGGCTCGTCAATCCCCGCTTGAAGCGGCCACCGAATTCACGTCGGCCCCCGGCGGCGGAGTGCGAGCGAGCGTTGGGGTGCACACCGTGGTTGCCGGTCGATTGAGCTGGTTGGAGGAAAACGGCGTCGCGCTGGGCGATGAGCACCATGCTCTGCTGCGCACAGCTCAAGAATCGGGAGCCACCTCTATCATGGTCGGGGTCGACGGCATCTTCGCGGGGCTCATCAACCTCTCCGACACCATCAAACCCACCTCCGCGGCGGCGATTGCCCGGCTCAAGGAGTTGGGATTGCGCCCGGTTTTGCTCACCGGGGATAATTCCGCGGTGGCCGCAAAGGTTGCGGCTCAGGTCGGAATCGCAGCTGAGGACGTCTTTGCCGATGTCTTGCCGGAGGGAAAGGTCCAGGCCGTACGCACGTTGCAAGCGCAGGGCCAGGTGGTGGCGATGGTCGGCGACGGCGTGAACGACGCACCGGCACTGGCCCAAGCGGACCTGGGCATCGCGATGGGGTCGGGTACGGATGTGGCCATCGAGGCCGCGGACCTGACCATCATGGGGAACGACCTCGCGCAGGTCGCCCAGTCCATTGAGCTCTCTCGTAAGACGTTGGGCACCATCAAAACGAACCTGTTTTGGGCCTTCGCCTACAACACGGCGGGAATTCCCATCGCGGCTCTCGGATTGCTCAACCCGATGATTGCCGGCGCGGCCATGGCGGCCAGTTCCGTCCTGGTGGTGGCAAACTCGTTGCGGTTGCGCAGCTTTGGCCGCAAGTAAAATATAGAAACTACCTAGTCATCAGAGCCGGAACCGGCCACCCCAGCAAGGGTGGCCGGTTCCGGCTCTGCTGGGTTCTGCGCGGCCGAACATCGGTCGACGAAGCAAGTCAGTTAGGGGCTTCGCAATTCATCGGCACGCACCAACAACACGCCGCCAACAATGAGCAGCCCGCCGAGCAACTGGATGCCCGCGGGCAATTGCCCCAACAACATCCATGCCCACAGCACCGCAAAAAGCACTTCGGTGAGCGAGATGAACGAGGCGAGCTTCGAACCCAATGCCCGGGCGGCCATGATCCCGCTGACGTACGCCAAGACGGTGGAAAACAGGATCAAACCGCCAAGCGCGACCCACCACTGTGTTTCCCAGTTCGCCAAGCGCACCGGGACAAACGTTATCTTCATTTCCAGCAGGCCGATCAGGGCCAACAGGCCCATCATCGCGGCACCGACGAATAACCCGCCGGTGGCAAGCGCGATCGGCGGCAGGGCACCATCGGCCCGCGCACTGACAAAGAAGTACACCGTCAGGCCCACCGCCGCACCAATTCCCCAGAGCACGCCGATCGGATCCACCTTCGCCTCTCCGGTGAGATCCAGGACCGCCACCAGCCCACCCAGCGCCAGCAGTGTGCCACCAATGGTCATCAGCTTTGGCGTTTTACGATGCCGCACCCAAAGGAAAAGCACGATCATGACGGGAGCCAGATACTCCAGCAACAGGGCTACCCCCACGTCAAGGCGTTCAACCGCCAAGAAGTAGAAGAATTGGCAGGCGCCTACTCCAAAGAGGCCGAAGAGCAAGATGGACTTCCAGTTGCTGGCTACGAGTGACCATTTCCCACGCATCACCAGGAGCGTAGGAACCAATAGCACCAGCGCAGCACCGGTCATGCGGAGCGTTACTGCGGCGGCCGGACTCCATCCCGAATCTAGTAGCGATTTGGCGAAGGACCCCGAGAGACCGAAAACGGCGGATGAGAAGAGCGCGATACCTACGCCGCCCATACGCGGACGGGCCTGCACTCGTGGGGATGCTTCGGTCAATACCAATGATGCGGAGACTTCTTCTCTTGGCACGCGGCCACGCTCCCTAGGGATATCTCTCGTCGACACCCTGGTCATCGCGTGGCGACAAATCTCGTGTCAGGAGTAAATGAATGTATGCTCATGACACTAGGAGTTGCAACGCACTTCCGTCAATCCGCGCACATTAACAGGAGTCATAATGATCTTTGCCCCTGACACAGAGACCTCTCTTGGTTCGATCGTGGCACTGATCAATTCCGTGAACGAGTCAGCTGACAATTTGACGACGCTCAAGGATCTCGACGATTTCCTCGCCGATCAGAAATTCACCGGCTCGCGTACTCACGATTCCGCGGAACTACGCTCGGTGCGTCAACTACGTAGCCAGCTCGCCGGGCTCTGGCAATGCGCCGAGGCCGAGGCCGTGGAACAGGTCAACAACATCCTGCGTAACGCTCGGGCCATGCCGCAGCTGGTCAAACACGACGGCTGGAACTACCACATTCATGCCACGACTCCTGAGGCACCATTAAGCGAGCGCATGGCCGTCGAAGCTGCCATGGCCCTGGTCGATGTACTTCGATCCGCGGAGCTCTCACGCCTTCGCGTGTGTGCGGCACCGGATTGTGAGGCGGTACTGCTTGACTTGTCCCGTAATCGATCCAAGCGCTATTGCGACACCGGAAATTGTGCCAATCGTGAGCACGTCCGGGCATATCGACAGCGAAAATCTCAGCAAAAACTCGAAGTGTGAACATACACTGGAGCCAGAGCCGAAGTTGCCTTCGGTCCATCGACCGGAGGAGTAACCGTGAACAGCGCAGAACTACCGCAATCGCACGCCGCCGACGAGTACGAGGCCGATTTGGAGAAATCCAACAACGGTCCGGTACGTGCCGCAGTACGCTGGGCAGCAGGTTTGGTGGATGGGTTCTTCGGCGGGGACGGGTCCGAGGTGGTGGGCGCATCCGTAGTGGTGCACCGGCTCGATAATAAGGCCGAGGTACTGCGCTTGGACGCTGGAACCATCGAGGAAGCAGAATCCCTCGTCGCGATGGTGCGTTCGGATCTGGAGGAACTCTCTCACGAGGAGTTCCTAGACCGTTGGGGTGGGCGAGACAGCGCCGAACCCGTGGCCTAGGCTCCGGCTCCCACAACTGCCCTCAGCGCAGGCTCCAGACCCGAAGAACTAGCCGCCGAGCGGCGCCGGGAGCGGAAATTTATTCACTCTCAGCTTCGGCGCGCTTAAAGCGCTTCTCCGAGCTCTTGATGAGTGGAATGAACACCAGCAGCCCCAGCGCCGAGAGCACTGCTGCGCTTAATGCCGGCAAATACTCCGTAAAGAAGAACCGGTAACCCATGGTGATGACCCAAATTCCGATGACAAACTGAAGTGCCTCTCCAGCGATCGGTGGGCCAGGCAGGTAACGATCGAAGAGTGGTTCAAGGATCGAGTCTGCGAGCATGACGCCGATGAATGTTCCTACGCAGATATACAGGATCCATGGCAGGGCACCATCCTTGATCGATTCCGGCCCGAAGAACCACACCGTCAGACCGATGCCTGCAACAAATGGCAGCGCAACAAAAGCGAGCACACAGATGGCAAATGCGCTCATCACCGCAAAAATTGACGCCTTCTCAAAGACCGTTTTGCCCTGATTACTGATGGCCTACCTCCGCGCGTGTGTCCGGGTTTCCGGGGATTCGCCCCCTGTCGCGCACCTGTTGTGGCTGGTCAACTCGGGTTATCAAGCAATCCATGCGCACCACGAAGAACGCTTCTTAAGCATTGATGCCGCCCGGGAAACCCCGGGCGGCATCAATGACGAGTGTCTTCTTAGTGCTGGTTCTTCGGCTTGGAGTCCGGAGTGATCGAGGACTTGTTAACGCCCGATCCAGTGCCCAGGTCCTCCGGATTTTCCTTGCCGGCCATCGTCATCACGGAGATCACCAGAAGGCAGGCAACGAAGGTGACGCCGAAGGCCACCAATCCGATGTCCAAACGCCACGGGTTATCGGTTCCGCCGGTGCCGGCGATGGTGGCGACAACGCCAGCGATGATCGCCATGACCAGCGAGAAGGATAGGGGTGCCTTGATGCTCTGCTTCCAAGACTTCGATTGCTCGGCTGGGGTATTGCCCATGGAAGGCCCTCCTACAGGTTTTTGATTCATCGTCTAGTCTAGCTCCAAAGCCCGGGTGTGGGTTCTTTGGCTGCGTGCCTGAGGCCAAAGGCCGAGATCAGCTCAAACACGGTCAGGATGATCGCGCCACCGCCGGCCAAACCGAGCAGTGCATGAGCATCCATACCCATACCGAGCAGCAGCGCACCACCGACCCCCAACGACACAAAGCCGGTGACCAGCTGGTCCTTGAAGGGCAGGAACTGAGCGTGGTGCTTGGCATAAACCACAATCTCCAGCACACCGGCAACGATCCACGCGGTGGAGGCAGCGATAACTATCACCGTGGTGTCCGGACGGAACGCCATGACCAGACCGGCGAGCAGCATCAGGACTGCTGCGATGGCGTAGAGGCCACGGACCGACTTCGGCGCGCTCGGTGCGCAGGCATAGTCCCAAATGAACTTCGCGCTGATGACCATGAAGGCGGCCAGCGAATAGGCCAGCACTTGGTTGTTGGCATGGGGCCAGAAAATGGATACGAGCGCGAAGACGGCGGCGGTCAACGCTCGCCCCATCACGGGCGTCGCCACTTCGGCGGCTATGGTTGCGGGAATCTTTACGGCAGGCACACGCACAAGTCTACCGGCGATACGCGCTGCCTCTTATTCCTCTTATTCGCGTCCCGCCCGGCGACGAATCATTTCGGGACCGAGGTCAGCAATCGTCGCGGCACCCATCAGCTGCATGGTCACGCGGATTTCCTTGGCCAACAGTTCGATGACTCGGTCGACACCCTGTTCCCCACCGGCCATCAACCCGTATAGGTAGGCGCGGCCGATAAGGACAAAATCCGCCCCGGCGCAGAGTGCTGCAACGACATCGGCACCCGACATGATCCCGGAATCCAGAATAATCTCGATGTCCGTTCCCACCTCGGATCGGACATCGGCCAGCGCCTCGTAGGAAATCGGTGCACGATCAAGCTGGCGACCACCATGGTTGGAGACCACCAATCCATCGGCGCCCGCGTCCACCGACTTGCGGGCGTCCTCGGCGGTCAGCACACCCTTCACGAAGAGCTTCCCGGCCCAAATGGAGCGAATCCATTCCAGGTCGGCAAAGGAAAGTGTGGGGTCAAACATCGAGTTGATCAGCGTCGGCAGATCGGTGCTCGTATTGGACAGTGAGGCGAACTTCAACGAGTCGGTACTCAGGAAGTTGAACCACCATTCCGGGCGGTAGGACGCATCAAGCACGGTTTTGAGGTTCAGCCGCGGCGGGATGACCATGCCGTTGCGGGCATCGCGCAGGCGCTGACCCGCCACCGGAGTATCGACGGTGACCAACAGGGTGTCGTAGCCCTGCGCCGCGGCACGCTCCAGCAGCTTGCGCGACTTCTCCCGGTCCTTCCACAGGTACAGCTGGAACCAGCGGCGGGATTCGGGAGCCGCAGCCGCCACTTCCTCCAGCGAGCGGGTGCCCATCGTGGAGAGCGAAAAGGGTATTCCTGCGCGTGCGGCAGCCCGCACTGCTCCGGTTTCCCCTTCGGCATGCATGAAGCGGGTGAAACCGGTGGGTGCGATGCCAAAGGGCAGCGCCGAGGGGCCGCCGGCAATGACGGTGGATAGATCGGCGTCGGCGGTACCGTGCAGGATGCGTGGGAGCAGCTCGATGGAATCGAAGACCGCACGGGACCGGGTGTAGGTCAGTTCGCGCTGCGCGGCACCGTCCACGTAGTCAAAGGCCGCGGTGGGTGTCCTGCGCTTGGCGATGGCGCGCAGGTCCCACACATCGGCGGCTTTGGCCAGACGTGCCGCACGGCGGTCCAAGTTGATGGGTTCAAACTTCATCAGCGAGCGAAGTTCGGAGATCTGCGGAAGTCGACGCTTCATGGGTATATCCGGCTTTCTGTCATGGAAATGATCTTTATGGTTCTGCAGATGCAGGTAGCGCGAGTGGTGAACACCGCCGAAATATCAGGCGACGGGATGATATTTCCCGTTAGCTGTGTTGACCCATATTGCGGCAATCAGCGGGCCTTGCCTGCTGAGGTTCAAGCCCCAAGCCGCATCCACGCATCGTTTCGCACCCGCCAACTCAGCGTGATGGCACGCGCGGCCATGAACCCCACCCCGAACGCCACCCAGATCCACCCGACGGCCGAAACACCCGAATGTTCAAAGCGCGTAATAACAAAGAGCATCGGAAGGTAGAGCAGCAGGGTAATCAGTCCGGCAATCGCCAGATAGCGCGCATCGCCAGCACCAATCAACACCCCGTCAAGGACAAACACCAGCCCACAAATGGGTTGAGCCGCGGCAAGAATCCACACCCCCACCATGGTCGCCCGACGTACCGAGTCATCGGCGGTGAACAGCGCTCCCACAAAGGGGGCGATGATCGCCAGCAGCGCGCCGGTAAAGATCCCAAAGTAGATGCCCCAACGCGACATGGTTTTGGTGAGGATATGCACCGCGCCCGCATGCCCGGCACCTAATTCCTTGCCGATCAGTGCTTGGGCGGCGATGGCCAGAGCATCCAGCGCGAAGGCCATAAACGTGAAAATGGTAAATACCAGCTGGTGTGCCGCGAGCGTGAGCGCTCCCTGCCCGGTGGCCACCCAGACGGTGGCGATCAGTGCCAGACGCAGGCTGAGGGTGCGCAGCATGAGCCAAGATCCGACCTTTCCGGTACTCAGCACCCCGCTCAGACTCGGTCGCAGCGACTGCTCCGAGCCGCGCATTCTCGGCACCAGCATCCACAAGTAGATGAGCGCCATCCCCCATTGCGCGATTGACGTACCCAATGCGGCACCCGATACCGACATACCCAACGGGTAAACCAGCACGTAGTTCAGCGCGATGTTTGCGGCGAATCCGATGCCGGCCACATAAAGCGGCGTTTTGGTGTCCTGCAGGCCGCGCAGCACGCCCGTCGCGGCGAGGACCAGCAGCATGGCAGGTATGCCAAAAGTGGAATATTGGATGTAGTCGACGGCGAATCCGTGCACTTCACCCGTGGCCCCCATGGCCGTGGCCAGCGCTGGCGCGCCAAAGAAGCCCACCACAGCGAGAATGAGGCCGAGCCCCAGGGCCAGGGCGATCCCGTCCCGTCCGGCCGCCATGGCCTTGCCCATGTTCCCGGATCCCATGGCTCGCGCGACGGCCGGGGTCGTGGAATAGGCCAAGAAAATCATCAGTCCGACGGCGGTCTGCAGGATGGTGGTGCCCAGCCCGGCGCCGGCAAGCTCATTGATTCCCAGGTGACCGATGATGGCCATGTCGGCCAGCAGGAAAAGTGGTTCGGCAATCAAGGCACCCAGCGCGGGGATGGCAAGCGCCAGAATGCTGCGCCCCAGTCCGCGCGAGGATTCGGGAGTCAGCGCCTGTTTTTTTGCCGGTTGCTTCACCAACACCACACTACCGGGCACGGCCGCAGCGAAGAATGTTGATCAACCTATTGACACAAACCAGTTTGCGTTACAAACTGATTTGCAGATAAACCTTCGCTTCCGCTCCAGCTTCCTCACCACTGCACCGCGACGAAAGGACAACACATCATGAATACCAACCCAGCATCTAGCACCGAACACGGATTCGATCCCCGGGCGGCCCTCGCCGCCATGGGACAGAGCGCTGCGGCCACCCGCGCAGCCATCGGCCCGAATCCCGCCATCATTTACTTCGTCTGGGCCGCTGCCTACCTCATCGGCTACGGCCTACTCCACGGAGCAAACTTCGGCTGGTTGCCCCTGCCCTACGGCACGGCACTGATCATTGGTGGCATCATCTTGTTGCTGGCGATCGCTTACACGGCGATCATCAGCATCCGTTCCGGATCCCAGATCCGGGGTGACTCCACCTTCGCGGGTTTGGCCTACGGAATGAGCTGGATGGCGGGATTCCTCATCGTGGCACTCTTCTCCATGGCGCTGGCCAAACTTTTCTCCACGCTCCTCCCCCACGCCGATGCATTGCAGATCGGCTGGCTGATCAACGCCGTCGCGATCCTGGTGGTGTCCCTGATGTACATGCTCGGGGCCGCACTCTTCGGTGACCGCACCATGTTCATCCTTGGCTCATGCTTCACGGTGCTGAACGCTGCTGCGCTACTGGCGGGCCCGTCGGGCTTCATCTCCATCTTCGCCATCGGCGGCCCGATCCTGCTGATGATCGCGGGTACGGCGACCCTGATCTCCCGGCGCCGCGTGCTCCCGGTGGTGAAGTAGCCATGGGCGAACTTGATCCGGTCATCCACGCCGATGCCAGACTGCGCGTCATGTCCTCACTGAACACCCTAGGATCCGCCGAAACGATCGCATTCCCCAAGCTGCGCACCATCCTGGGGATGACGGCGGGCAATCTCTCCACGCATCTGCGCAAGCTCGAGGATGCCGGATACATCCAGCAGAACAAGGTGATTCAGGGTCGCAGTCCGGCCACCTTCGTGGGCATCACCGCCCAAGGAGCCGCAGCGTTTGAGGCCTACAAACGTCAGCTCCTTGAACTGCTCTAAGAGCTGGGCAGAGAGCTCGGTGCGGAGCCGGGGCCGGAGACCGGGCCCCGGCGCAGACCCAGCAGCGCCAGCACCGCGGCACACACCAGCAGGCACAACACCGCCAGCACCAACCCGGCCCAGTTCCCGGCATTAAAGGCGAAGCCCAGGGCCCAGCCGAACACCGAGGAACCGGAATAGTAGGCCAGGTTGTACAGGCTGGCTGCCTGCGCCCGACCACCGATGGCCAGCATCGGGATCCAGCCGTTGGCCACCGAATGTGCACCAAAGAACCCGGCGGTAAAAATCAGCAAACCCACCACCACGGTGGGCAAAAAATTCACCAGCGTGACCGCCAGCCCCACCGACATCAGTCCAATGCAGAAGAGCAGCACCGGCAGGCGGTTAAAGCGCGCCACCATCGATCCCGATTTACGTGATGACCACGTCCCGGACAGGTAGGCAACAAAGACCAGCGACGCGAGGGAAGCGGGGATGAAAAATGGTGCGGCCTCCAAGCGGAAACCCAGATAGTTGTACACGGCCACAAAACCGCCCATCAGCAAAAAACCCTGCGCATAAAGCACCAGCAGTGATCCCCTGCGCAGATTCATCCACAACTTTTTCCACAGGGGTACCCGGTGCGGGCTGCGCCAGGGCACGGGCGTAAACCCCTGCGGCTTGGGCGCCATCGTGATGAACACGGCGGCGGCAACCGCGGCCATGAGGGAAACCACCAGGGTGCCCACGCGCCAGGAGACAAACTCACTGAGCGGCCCGGCCACCAGACGCCCGGCCAAACCACCGAGGGTGGTTCCAGAGATATAGGTACCAGCGGCAACGGCCGAATGCAGCGGCGAAATTTCCTCGGAAAGATAGGCCAACGCGACGGCGGGGATCCCACCGAGCGCCAGCCCCTCAATGAAACGCAGGACCAGCAAGACCTCATACCCCGGGGAGAAGGGAACTGCCAGCCCCAGCACCACGGCGGCCAACACCGCGAAGCTCATCGCACGCAGTCTGCCCATCCGGTCGGCCAATAATGACCAGAACAGCACCGAGGTGGCCAAGCCCAGGGTGGCGGCGGAAACCGCAAGAGCTGCGTCGGATTCGGAGATGACGAGATCTCGGGCGAGCTCCGGCAGCACACCTTGAACCGAGTACAACTGGGAGAAGGTGGCTACACCTGCGGCAAAGAGGGCAAGGATCATCCGGCGGTAGCCGGCGCTTCCATGCCGGTGCCCCTGCCAGGGGGACGGTGACGCGGGCTGGTCTTCGGGAACGCGATTCACGAGCGCGGGCGGCTTTCTGTCAGGAATTTTATTGCGGCAACAGCGGCAGCAGCGTGTAGGAAAGAATCAACGCCACCGAGTTGTTAAAAACGTGGAACATGTAGGAGTAGGCCAGCGATTTTCCGGTCAGCACGTAGGCCACCGACATCATGATGCCCAGCATGAGATAGGGAATCGCGCTGGTCAGATCGAAGGACCCGGCACCGATGAAATGCAGCGACGCAAAGAGCACGACCGAGATGCCCACACACACCCACACGTTGAGTTTGCGGCTGAGTTTGCCGATCAGCAGGTGCCGGAAGATGTATTCCTCGACCAGCGGGCCCATGAGCGCCGTGACCACAAACATCGTTAAAAACGGCACCGAGCGGGTCATTGCTTCGATGGCCAACTGATTTTCGCTCTTGATCGGGTTGCCCATCGCGGTGAGCACGATGGCGCTGATGATCAGTGATCCCAGCCAGCCACCGGGGATCATCAACACCTTGAGCCAGGTGTGATATTTGAAGGTGGCGAAGGAGACTCGCAGTGCCTCGAACGCCACGATCATCACCCCGGTAAAGACGAGGGCGTACATGATCAGGTTCACGGCAAATTGCGCCGAGTCCGCATCCTTGAAGGCCCCCATAAATCCGGGGATCAGTGCCAGCAGTGAGGCCGCACCGAAGATGAAAAGCACCACGTAGATCCCCAGCACCACGCCATCGCCGCGCCGAAATGACCCGGCCTCAAAAACCGGTTGGCGCCCTCGCGCGCTCGGGGCATCGGGACGGGGGTACGGGGTGTGCGACATGGTTTCCAGCCTACCGAGTCGCAGACGGCTTCAGGTTCAGTGGCGGGTGAGTCACGATGCCCGCTTAAGACCAGCCGCCGGCGCCGGCCACCCCGGCGCCCGTCTATCCCCCGGTAGCCGCTGGCTCGACTACTCGACGCGCAGGCCCAGCTCGTTGGCAAGGATCGGGGCGAGATCCATAAGCTGTTCAAAGCTCACCGTGGCCCCCTTCAGTGCCGAGATCCCCGAGAGCGTGCGCAACCGCGCCCCGCGCAGATCCACGTCCTTTAACTTGGCACCGTTCAGCGCCAGGGTATCGATGGTGCAGTCGATGAAGGTGACGCGCTCCAGGTTGGCCCCGCCAACATCAAGTTCTTCGATGTGCACATCGCGAAATTCGACGTCCTTGATCTTCGCACGGCGCAGATTCAGGTAACCGAGCTTGGCCCGCTCAAAGCGTACCGAGCGGAAGGTGGAGCCGTAGAGTTCGGCAGAGCCAATGCGCCCACCGATCACCTCGGTGTTCCACCAGCCGGAATCGGGAGCCTCGAGTACCGGGGCGTTAACTTCTTCGATGCGGCAATCCCCAAACGTCACGCGGGTCAGCGCGGCACCCTGCAGGGAGACAGCACGGAAGTGGCACTCGGTGAAGACCGCATCCTCTAGGTCCACACCGTCGGCATCGTCGGATTCAAAAAGCAGCCGTTCGGCCCGGCCATCAATCTCCAACCCGGTCAGATCTCCGGACCCGTCGGTGGCGGGTTCCTTGAAGGCGGGCAGGCGAGGAGCTTTTACGACGGCAGGCATGAGCAATAGCTTATGTGGCGCGAGAGATGATTGAGGCCGGGGCCCGCGAGGGGTTTCTCACCCCCTCCGTCCTTGACGCGCGGGCGGCACTAGGCTCTGGCGAAACGCGGGACTACCGGGATGGTGCGAAGAGCGGATCCTGGGCCAAGCCCTTCGCCAGCGCCGGTGCCAGCGAGGCGGAGAAGTCGTGGGAGAGATGGGACTTGTCGTAGTAGGTGATCAGCGATCCGATCACCGCAAAACACTGCGTGTCACTGCAGAGGTGATCCGTCAGATCCACGCCGAGGATGCCCTTGGGCGCCTCGTCACTGGCCAGGGCGCGCTGTAGGTTGGGCGTGATGGAGGTGCCGACCTTCCGCGTTACCGAACAGGCCAGCGGGTCGTCGGGGTTTGATGCCACACAGGTGGGAACGTTGGTATTACCGAGCCGCGGCACCTCGTGCAGCACCACGACCTTCTTGCCCGCGTCGCTCCAGCTCTTCCACAAAGTGGTGAAGCCCTGGGTGGCCGGATGGGTAAATTCGTAGCCCGGCGAGGAGACCCAGGTGCGTTTATTGCCCTGCGCCGCCACCACAATGGCGTCGATGCTCTGGTCGGCTGCCAGCTTCGGGCCGAGGGCACGGATCGACTCGGTGCACAGCCGCTGGGCGGTACCCCCGAGCGTTTCGGATCCCTTCAACGCCGCGAGACTGGGACTGCAGCCCGAACGGATGTGGGTCACCAGTTCCCACCCGCGTTCCTTGGCGACGAGTTCCAGCGCGGGGAGCCAAGCCGAGGCATGCGAGTCTCCCACCACCGCGATCCGTAGTCTGGGGTGGTCGCGTTCCCCCAGCAGGCAGCTGGATTCTCCGACCTGCAGGGTGTCTGCTTCACAGCCCGGGAACATCGGTGCGCGCACCTGCTGGGAGACGGCCACCGCCGATGGGTACGGGGCGAAGGTTGAGGCTACCGGCTGGCAGTCGGCGGGATGCTCCATGGTGCGTGCGCCGTAACAGGAATCGGTGATGGGCAGTCGCGGCAAATTGGCAGATGCCGATGAGGCGGCCGTGCCGGCCCAGGACACCCCCGCCAGCACCACCATGCCCGCCAGGGCAAAGACCAGAGTATTGCGCACGGGCTGAAGCAGCGCACCAAAGCGCAGTGGATCCTCCACGAGGCGCTGGGCCACGGCGGCCAGGACAAAGGTCAGCAGAACGATGCCTGCCTCGTGGTACCACTTGGGTTCGGCGTGCAGCACAAAGGGGGCGATGATGATCAGCGGCCAGTGCCAGAGGTAGGCGCCGTAGCTTTTATCTCCCACCCAGCGCATCGGGCGGATTGACAGCCAGTGGGCGTGGGACATGAAACGCAGGGAGGCACGTTGCGAACCGGCGGCCACCAACACGGCCGCGGTGCCCAGCACCGGTACTAACGCCGCGGTGCCGGGGAATCGGGTATCGGCGGGGATCAGCCAGGCCCCGAGAAGCAGCGTGATCAGCCCTCCCCAACCCAGCAGGGACCCGGCTAGCGACCCGATTCCGCGTTTGGCACAGAGCAACGCCACCACACCGCCGAGCGCAAATTCCCATGCCCGACCGACGGTATTAAAGTAGGCGCCGGGCGGGTTGGCGGCGGTGATCCACAGCCCGTAGGCGAAGGACAGCACCGTGATGGTGCCCATGGTGATCAGGAAAATTGTGTACAGTTCCGGTGCGCGAGCTGCCCCGCGCGTCCGTTTGGTGCCCGGAAGCAGTTTTTTGGCCAGCAGCACGGCGCCGAGCAGCAGCAGCGGCCAGGCAATGTAGAACTGTTCCTCCACGGACAGCGACCAATAGTGCTGTACGGCGGTGGCCATTTGCCCGGCGGCGGAGTAATCGGTGGCCTCTGCGACCAGCGCCCAGTTCTCCACATAGAGTCCGGCCGCGGCGATGTGCTTAAACATCGTGCCGTGCTCGGTGGCGGGGATAAAAACGTAGACCGCCGCGGCGATGGCCAGCAGCACCGTGAATGCCAGCGGCAGCAACCGGCGAATGCGTCGGGCCCAAAAACTGGCAAGTTTGATGGTGCCGGTGGCACGGAATTCGCGGAACAGGTGCGCGGTGATCAGGTACCCGGAGATAACGAAGAACATGTCCACGCCGATGAAGCCGCCGCTGAGCGCACCGGGGCGCAGGTGATGGACGATGACCATCAGCACCGCGATCGCGCGCAGCCCTTGAATCTCTGGCCTGAAGCCCATCGAAGAACCGGGCAGGAGGGTACCTGCAGCACTGGCCGGGGCCGTCTTACGGTGTTTTTCGGCCGGTTCGGTGCTGGGGCGAGCTGTCACTTGTGTAAGCCTAGTGCACCGCCCGCGCCTCGAGCCGGGTCCGAAGTCCCACACCCCTCTTGCTCGCAGGGGCGATGGGTGCGGGCGTCTGAGGCCCAGTTCGGCGGCGAACGTTGCGCCGTCGCAACCATGATCGCCTCGACGCTGAGCGCCACGCCAGCGCGACCGTGAAAAGTACCCCAGCGGGCCAGACACGGCAAGGGCGCGTCGCTGGGTGGAAAATTACTCCCACTCACCGACGCGCCCCGAGCGTCACGCCGTAACGCTAGCCGGTTAGCCTCCGGGGATCTCGTCCGCTGGCTCTTGGCCGGCTTCGATGCCACTGAGCACCGGGGCACCACCGGGCGCCTCGGCATCCGGGTCCTCCGCCGGTCCGGCGAACTGCGACTGGTAGAGCCGGTAGTACGCGCCCTGAGCGGCAAGCAGCACCTCGTGGTTGCCCTGCTCCACGATCCGTCCCTCTTCCATCACCAAGATGGTATCCGCGTCGCGGATGGTGGAGAGGCGGTGCGCGATCACAAAGCTGGTCCGGTCACTGCGCAGCGCCGCCATGGCGTGCTGCACCAATAGCTCGGTGCGCGTATCCACGGAGCTGGTCGCCTCATCGAGGATCAGCAACGACGGGTTGGCCACAAAGGCGCGCGCGATGGTGATCAGCTGCTTCTCACCGGCCGACACGTTGGTGCCCTCCTCGTCGATGAGCGTCTCGTATCCATCGGGCAGGGCCCGCACAAACCGGTCAACGAAGGTGGCCTTGGCCGCGGCCATGACCTCCTCGTCGGTGGCATCCAGGCGTCCGTAGCGGATGTTCTCCAGAATGGATCCGCCGAAGAGCCAGGCATCCTGGAGCACCATCCCGACCTTGGACCGCAGGTCGGCTCGGCTAATCGTGGTCACGTCAACACCGTCCAGGGTGATGGCTCCGGAGTTCAGCTCGTAGAAACGCATCACCAGGTTCACCAGCGTGGTTTTACCCGCACCGGTGGGACCGACGATGGCGACGGTATGCCCGGGGTGCGCCTCGAAGGACAGATCGGTGATCAGCGGCTTGTCCTCCGAGTAGGAGAAGGTGACGTTCTGGAATTCAACGTGACCGTCGGTACGCGCCGGAAGTGACGCGCTGACGGAGTCGGCCTCCTGCTCATCGGCATCCAACAATTCAAAGGTGCGCTCCGCGGAGGCCACACCGGACTGCAGCATGTTGGCCATGCCGGCCATCTGCCCCAGCGGCTGGGTGAATTCGCGGGAATACTGAATGAATGCCGTCGCATCGCCCAGCGACATCTGCCCGGAGGCCACACGCAGCCCACCGACCACGGCGATGCCGACGTAGGCCAGATAGGAGATGAAGTTCATGACCGGGAAGATCATCCCGGAGACAAACTGGGCGCCGAAGGAGGCCTTGTAGAGCTCGTCGTTCTTCTCGTGGAAGCGATTGAGCATGTCCGCCTCGCGCCCGAAGACCTTCATCAGATCGTGGCCGGAGAAGGACTCCTCGATCTGTCCGTTCAGCGCACCGGTATTTTTCCACTGGGCGGTGAACATGCCCTGCGCGCGGGATCCAATGACGCCGGCGGCCACCGCGGAGAGCGGCAGGGCGATCAGCGCGATCAGGGCCAGCTGCCAGGAGACGATGAACATCATGATGACGATGCCGATGACCGTGAGCACCGACTGCACCAGCTGGCTGATGGCCTGCTGCAGCGCGTTCTGGATGTTATCCACATCGTTGGTGACGCGGCTTAGCAGGTCCCCGCGCTGGCGGGTATCAAAGTAGTTCAGCGGCAGCCGGTTGAGCTTATTCTCCACGTCGCGGCGCAATCCATAGACCACCTTCATGACCAGGCGGTTGAGCAGCCAGCCCGAGGCCCACATGAACAGCGAGGCGACGAAGTACATCGAGAGCACGATCAGGATGTAGCGGCTGAGCAGCGGGAAGTCGATGCCGACGCCCGGGATCAGGTTCATCTTGGAGAACATGTCCGCGGTATTATCCTGCCCGGAGGCGCGGAGCTGTTCGATGATCGTGGCCACCGGAACATTGGCCGGCAGGTTCTTGCCGATGGCGCCGGCGAAGATCACGTCCATGGCCTTACCCAGGATCTTCGGGGCGATGACCGAGAGCACCACGCCGGCGGCGACCAGCAGCAGCACAAGGCTCATGCCCAGCTTCTCGGGGGCTAAGAGGCCCACCAGTCGCTTGGCGGAGGGCCAGAAGTGCTTGGCCTTACGCACCGGGACGGAGTCCCCAAACATGTCGGAGGAACCGGCGGTGTCAAAATCCTCGAGTTCTTCGTTTGATTCCGCGATGACGCTAGTTTCCTTCTTGGTTGCACGTGCCATTTAGGCCACCTCCTCCACTGCGAGCTGGCTGGTCACAATTTCTTGGTAGGTCTCCGAGGATTCGAGCAGTTCCTCGTGGGTTCCCCGCGCCACAATCTCGCCGTGGTCAAGGACCAGGATCTGATCGGCCCCGGTGATGGTGGAGACGCGCTGGGCCACAACAATCACCGCCGCGTCCTTCGTGGGTTCCTTCAACGCGGCACGCAGCCGCGCGTCGGTGGCCACGTCCAATGCGGAGAAGGAGTCGTCAAAGAGGTAGATGTCCGGCTTGGCCGCCAGCGCGCGGGCGATGCACAGGCGTTGGCGCTGGCCACCGGAGACGTTGGTGCCGCCCTGGGAAATATTCCCGTCCAACCCGTCCTCGCGTGCCGCGACAAAGGATTCCGCCTGGGCGGTGCGCAGCGCATCCCAAAGTTCCTCGTCGGAGGCCTCATCGGCGCCGAAGCGCAGATTCGAAGCGACGGTGCCGGAGAACAGGTACGGGCGCTGCGGCACCGTGGCCACCGCGCTCGAGAGCTGTGCGCGGGTCAATTCCGTGACCGGGACCCCGCCCACCAGCACCTGGCCCTCGCGGGCATCGTAGAGCCGCGGGATCAGGTTCAACAGTGTGGACTTGCCCGAGCCGGTGGAGCCGATAATGGCCGTCATCGCTCCGCGCTTGGCGGTAAAGGAGATGTTGTTCAGCACCGGCGCCTCGGCTCCGGGATAGCCGAAGGTGACGTTGCGGAATTCGACGGTTCCCGGCGCATCCATGTCTCGGACGTGTTCGTGCTGGTCGGTGAGGCTCGGGACCATGGTGGTGACCTCGTCGATGCGTTCGGCGCAGACGATGGCACGCGGGATCATCATGGCCATGAACGTGCCCATCATGACGGCCATCAGGATCTGCAGCAGGTATTGCAGGAAGGCGGTGAGCGCACCGATCTCCATACCGTTGTTCTCCACACGCTGCCCACCAAACCAGAGCACCGAGGCGGTGGCAATGTGCAGGATCATGCCGATCAGTGGGAACATCAGGACAAAGAGATTGCCGACCTTCACACCCACTCGGGTGAGTTTGGCGTTGGCTTCCTCAAAGCGTTCGGTCTCATGGGGTTCGCGAACGAAGGCACGCACCACGCGGATACCGGTGATTTGCTCGCGCAAAACCCCGTTGATCCCATCGATGCGGTCCTGCATTTGGCGGAAGAGCGGCATCAGGAAGATGACCAGCGTGCCAACGACTACCAGCAATACCGGTACCGAAACCCATACCAACCAGGACAGGGCCGGGTCTTCGCGCAGCGCCATGATGATGCCGCCGATGCACATGATGGGGGCCGAGACCATGAAGTTCAGGCCCATCAGCACCAGCATCTGGACCTGCTGCACATCGTTGGTACCGCGGGTGATCAGCGTGGCGGCACCAAACTTGTTCACATCCTGTGCGGAGAATCCGGTGACGGCGTCAAAGACCGCGTGGCGCAGGTCCCGGCCGATGGCCATGGCCGTTTTGGCACCAAAGTAGACGGCGGCAATGGCCGTGAGCACCTGGATGAATGCCACACCGAGCATCAGACCGCCGGTGCGCCAGATGAAGTCGGTGTCTCCATTCGCAACGCCCTGATCGATGATCCGCGCGTTGAGGCTGGGCAGGTACAGGGTGGCAATGGTGGTGGCGAGCTGGAAGAACAGCACAGCGCCGATCCACCACTTGTACGGTTTGGAATGTCTAAGTATCAGTTTTAAGAGCATCGGGGCGAGTCCTCAAGATTCTTTCAGCCGCTCGGGGCCACCGTGGTTCGGCGTCCCAAAGGCCTATCACCCGACGCTTTTCGGCCGGGCAATGGTCACTCTACACTCGATCCCCCACGCTTTGCGCCCTCCTCACGGAGGATCTTTCCCATGGTTCTACATCCCCTGGTGTAGGGGCGGGTAGCGGGGGTTCGTGACTCCCCACGGCGGTGAGCACGACGTTGCGCACGGTGGTGAGTGCGGCGGTTCCCGGTGCACAAAACACCAACGCCCGCTCGCCCTTCTCACGGTGATCATCGTGAAAATGGCGAGCGGGCGTTGAATGTTTCCTACCAGAGAGTTTCCTGGAGCTAGTTGCTCTCGGGGGCACCGATGGTGCTGGTGGAGCGTTCGTGCAGCGCGTCGGCGCTGGCACGGGCCGCCGCGATGTCGTTAATACGCCCGCGCGAGGCGTACCAACCAATCATCAGCGCCGGAATGATGACGATGATTGATGCCACGGTCCAGGTGCCCACCGGAGAATCGAAGGCCATCA
The DNA here is from genome assembly GCF_019285735.1 of Paeniglutamicibacter sp. Y32M11. GTDB lineage: Bacteria > Actinomycetota > Actinomycetes > Actinomycetales > Micrococcaceae > Paeniglutamicibacter. The sequence goes on from NZ_CP079107.1 coordinate 3,960,855, forward strand.
AGACGATGACCGCCGCCAGGAAGGCCAGGGTCAGGTACCCGGTATAGGGTGCCCCGATCATCCGGAAGGCCGGACGCTGCGCCTCACCGCGCTTGGCCAGGCGGTAGAGCGCCAGCTGGCAGAGCACGATCATTCCCCAGGAGGCGATGATGCCCAACGCCGCCATGTTCAGCACGATCTCGAAGGCATCGGCCGGAACCACCGCGTTCAAAATCACGCCAAGACCTGCCACGGCCGCGGTCAGCATGATGCCACCGTAGGGCACACCCTGCTTGTTCAGCTTGGCGGTGAAGCGCGGAGCGGATCCGGCCAACGCCATCGAGCGCAGGATACGACCGGTGGAGTACAGTCCGGCGTTCAGCGATGACATGGCGGCGGTGAGCACCACCAGGTTCATGATCGAGTCCATGCCCGAGACGCCGATGGAACCGAAGAATGTCACGAACGGGGATTCCCCGGCCTTGTACGCGCTGTACGGCAAGAGAAGTGAGAGCAGGATCAGCGAGCCCACGTAGAACACCGCGATGCGGATGATCACGGTATTGATCGCCTTGGGCATGACCTTCTCGGGGTTCTGTGTTTCTCCCGCGGCGGTGCCAATCAGTTCGATCGAGGCGTAGGCGAAGACCACACCCTGCATCACCACGACCACCGGAAGCAGCCCGTTGGGGAAGAATCCGCCGTTGTCGGCGATCAGCGAGAAGCCCACCTCGTGCCCGGGGACGGGGGATCCGAAGATGACGAAGTAGATGCCCACGGCCAAGAACCCGAGCAGCGCGAGAACCTTGATCAGCGCAAACCAGAATTCGAGCTCACCAAAGACCTTTACCGAGACCAGGTTCAGCCCCAACACGATCAGCAGCGCGGCCAGCGCCCACACCCATTGCGGCACCGAGCCGATCCATGGCACGTACTTGGCGAAGAAGTTCATGTACAGCGCGATCGCGGTGATATCCACGATCGCCGTCATTGCCCAGTTCAACCAGTACAGCCAACCGGTGACAAACGCCGCCTTCTCGCCGAAGAACTCGCGAGCGTAGGAGACGAAGGAGCCGGAGGAGGGACGGTGGATGACCAGTTCGCCCAGGGCGCGCAGGATCAGGAACGCGAAGAACCCGCAGACCGCGTAGCTGAACATCAAGGCCGGACCCGCCCCGGCCAGGCGGCCGCCGGCACCCATGAACAGCCCGGTGCCGATGGCCCCACCGATCGCGATCATCTGGATCTGGCGGGATTTTAGGCCCTTGTGCATGCCCTTGTCTTCGGCGGTCAGGGCCGAGTTCGGGGTGTCATGGACCGGGGTGGAGCGAGTTTGGGGAATATCACTCTTCATGCGCAGGTGCCTCTCGGGGAGTGTCTAGGAGGTGCTCAAAAGGGGGTTCAACGGGATCTAACGGGGACTGGCGGTAAAACGGTGCTGCGGAACTTATTCGCTGAGATTGGCCAGGCGCTCGGGACGCAGCAACTCATTCAGCTGCGCGGCGGTGAGCAACCCGTGCTCCAGGACCAGCTCGGCCACGCCGCGGCCGGTGGACAGGGCCTCCAGCGCGATCTTGGTGGAGGCGGCGTAACCCAGCTGCGTGGTCAGTGCGGTGACCAGACCGATGGAGTTTTCCACCTGAGCACGCAGCTTGTCCTCGTGAGCGGTGATGCCCACGATGCATTTGTCGGCCAGCGTGATGCAGGCGGCCTCGAGGTGACGCATCGACTTGGTCAGGCTGTGCACGATGATCGGTTCAAAGGCGTTCAGCTGCAGCTGCCCGGATTCGGCGGCCATCGTGATGGTCACGTCGTTGCCGATGACCTCGTAGGCCACCTGGTTCACGACCTCCGGGATCACCGGGTTGACCTTGCCGGGCATGATCGAGGAGCCCGACTGCACGGCGGGCAGGTTGATCTCGCCCAGCCCGGCGCGCGGACCCGAGGAGAGCAGGCGCAGGTCGTTGCAGACCTTGGAGAGCTTGACCGCAACCCGCTTCAGCACCCCGGAGAGGTGCACAAACGCGCCCACATCGGCGGTGGCTTCGATCAGGTCGAAGGCGGTTTCCAGCTTCAATCCGGAGATCGCGGCCAGGTGGGTGCAGGCCAGGGCGGAGTAGCCGAGCGGTGCGTTCAGCTCGGTGCCGATCGCCGTGGCGCCGAGGTTGATCTCGTGGATGAGCAGCGTGGATTCGGCCAGGCGGGCACGGTCCTCGCCGAGGGTGACGGCGTAGGCGTTGAATTCCTGCCCCAGGGTCATCGGGACCGCGTCCTGCAGCTGGGTGCGTCCCATCTTCACCACGGTGCGGAACTCGACGGCCTTGGCGGCGAAGGCGGCGCCCAGGTGCTCCATGGCGGTGACCAGCGAGGTGGCACCAAAGATGGTGGCCACGCGCACGGCGGTGGGGTACACGTCGTTGGTGGACTGGCTGAGGTTCACGTGGTCATTGGGGTGCAGGTACTGGTACTCGCCCTTGGCGTGACCCATGAGTTCCAGTGCACGGTTGGCGATGACCTCGTTGGCGTTCATGTTCGAGGAGGTCCCGGCGCCGCCCTGGATCACGTCCACCACAAACTGATCGTGCAGCTTTCCGGCGATGATCTCGCGGCAGGCGTCGATGATGGCGGTGGCGCGGGTCGCATCAAGCAGTCCGAGTTCCTGGTTGGCCTGCGCAGCGGCCTGTTTGACCATGGCCAACGCCGTGACCAGGTGGGTGTTGGTGGACAGCGGCTGGCCGGTGATGGGGAAGTTTTCCACGGCGCGCAAGGTGTGCACGCCCCAATATGCCTCCACGGGAATGTCTCGATCGCCGATCAGATCGTGTTCGCTGCGTACGGCCAGAGGTGCAGCAGCCTGCAAGATGGCGGTGGATTCGGACATGGGATTTCTCCTTGGGGTGGCGAAGCTGGGTGACGGTAACAACGGGGGCGGTAAGAGCTTTTTGGGCGCACAAAAGCACCCGAGTAAGGAAGTGAATCGAGCGGTGCGCGACTACGGCAGCGGCAAACCCGACAGAGTGCCGACGTTATGGCCGCCGCCGAGCACTGACAGATTGTTGAACGGTATTAATAGCTCGGGGTTAACACCCAGCGCCTCAAGGGCGGGAACGGCCGCGGGCATTCGGGCCCGGTCCGAACCATCGGCGACTTTCAGCGCCACGGCCGAACCATCGTCAAGGGCGATGAACTGAATTCCTTCAAACCCGTCCTTGGCCAGCAGTCCGGGCACCGCGCGCATCAACTCGGTGACATCGCGCCCCTCTCCGGCGACCATCTCGGGGTAGGCCCGCATGGCGGCGGCCACCTGATGCTCGGCGCTACCAACGGCCGCGGTGACCAGGGCACTGAACGCCCGCGCCATGCCGGTCAGCGAGAGGGCAAAGACCTCGGTGCCGCAGCCGTCGGTGCTGATCACGGTGATGGGCTCGCCGGTCAGCTCCTCAACCACCTCACGCATCAGGGTGGGCAGCGGGTGCTCGTGCTGTAGGTACGTGGCGGTGTCCCAGCCGTTGAGCACACAGGTGGCCAGCATGGCCGCGTGCTTTCCCGAACAGTTTTGGGCCAGTTGCGTGGCTCCGTTGCCTTCGCGAATCCAGGCTTCACGTTCGACCAGACCGTAGGGCAGGTCGGTGGAGTTGCCCAGTACCGCGGCTTCAACACCCGCCTCGGCCAGAATCTTCGCGGCCGTATCCCGATGATCGGCGGAGCCCGAATGGCTGGCGGCGGCCAGGGCCAGCTGCTCGGCCGGCAGGGCCAGTCCCGCGCGCACCATGGCGACGGCGAAGAGCGGCTTCAGGGCCGAGCGCGGGTACATCAGGCCCGATGGTTCGCCGCGCTGCACAACGATTTCTCCCGCCGCGTCCAGGGCCACGAGTGAGCCGAAGTGGACGCTTTCAACCTTTTCGCCGCGGGTTTGCACGGCGATCGGGGTGTGGGCGGGGAAGCTGGCGAGGTTCATGCTTTTGTTGCTCCAAGGATCTGGGTGAGTGCTTCGTCGACGGCCACGAGGTGTGCGGACATGGCTTGCGCCGCCGCGGCACCGTCGCCGCCTTGGATGGCGGTGAAGATGGCGCGGTGCTCGGCATCCGAGGGGTGCTGACGACCGGTGATGAGGTTGAGAGTTTCGGACTGGTTAACCATGGCGTCGCGAATGTCGTTAACTACCCGTTCAAAAACACCATTGCCGCTGGCCGCGGCGATGGTGGCGTGGAAGCTAGCATCAAGGGTGACCCACATTTCCGGGTCGTCTTCGATTTCCATGGCGTCGATGATGCCGCGCAGTTGCTCGAGCTGCTCCGCCGTGGCCCGCTGCGCCGCGAGGGCTGCGGCGGGAACCTCGATGTGGGGTCGGGCCTCCATCAGGCTTCGTGCCGAGAACTGCCCGAGCACTAGGTCAGCGCCCGATCGGTTGGCGATGACAAATGTGCCCTTGCCGGTGCGTGTCTCGGTGAGCCCGAGTGCCGCGCAGGAGCGCAGGGCCTCGCGAACCACCGAACGGCTGACGGCGAATTTTGCGGCAAGCACCGATTCGGCGCTCAGCTTGTGGCCCACGGGCAACTCCCCGGACTCGATGGCGTCGCGGATTGCCTTAAAGACGGCCTCGGCCGCGCTTACCCGGACAATGGGTTGCGGTCCGGCCGTCCAGCTGTCTGACAGGTTCATGTGTTGAACTATGTCACGCCTCACAAAACACTGTCAAGGCGCCGAACAGGAGCCTCGAAAAGGCCCACTCGCGCAACCCCGCACGCGCTGTCATAAATCCTCAAGTCAGCCCCGAGACTGGGAAGATCCGGGCCAGCGGATGCCAGTAGCGGGCGGCGGCTCGCTACTTCCGGACTCTGGCAGCAACCCCTCCGGCCTCGTACAGAGCGCGCTGCATTGGATGCAAGCTACCCCCGCGACCAGCAAACATCACGTGAAAAACACGTCATGACGTGGACAATGGATCTCTTGCGAAGATACGTTGAAAGCTGGATCCGAGGCTATGGGAACGGCACCCCGCAGTGCCCGTGCACGGGCAGAACGGAAAGGTGTTCCCCGTGGTTGACTCCGCAATTTTTGACTCCCTCGACGGCCAGTTGGAGTGGCAGCGCGAACTGTATAAACACTTCCACCGAAACCCGGAACTCGGCCTGCAGGAACACCAGACCTCCGCCCGCATCGAGACCGAGCTCGCCGCCCTGGGCTACGTGGTCCAGCGCATCGGCGGCACCGGGGTGGTCGGCATACTCGCTAATGGTGAGGGACCGGTGGTGCTGTCCCGTGCCGATATCGACGCGCTTCCGGTCACCGAGGACACGGGGCTGGAATACTCCTCCACCGTGGACGGCATCATGCACGCCTGCGGCCACGACATGCACATGGCCACCCTGCTGGGGGCAGCGAAGGTGCTGGCCGACCACCGCGAGGCTTGGTCCGGCACCCACATCGCCCTCTTCCAGCCCGCCGAGGAAACCGCCGCCGGCGCGAAGGCCATGGTTGCCGACGGCCTGGTGGACAAGGTGCCGCGCCCCGACGTCGCGCTGGCCCAGCATGTGATGCCCGTGGAGGCAGGGCGGGTGGGAACCACCGCAGGGCCGATCCTCTCCGCCGGGGACAGCCTGTTGATCACGGTCCACGGCCGCGGGGCCCACGGTTCGATGCCGCACAACTCGGTGGACTCCGTGGTGCTGGCCGCGTCGATCGTACTGAAGCTGCAGACCATCGTGTCGCGGGAAACCATGCCGGGGCAGTTCGCGGTGGTCACCGTCGGTTCCTCCAATGCCGGGACCGCGGCAAACATCATTCCGGCCAAGGCCGAGCTGCGCCTGAACATCCGCACCTACGACACCGAGTTGCGCAAGCACGTGATGGCCTCCATCGAGCGGATCGTCCGCGGGGAATGCGCCGCGGCCGGCTCCCCGAAGGAACCCGAGTTCCAGTACTACGACCAGTTCCCGCTCACCAGCAACGATGCAGACGTCAATAAAACCGTCACCCAGGCCTTCGCCGAGCACTTCCCCGACGGACAGGTCTACCAGGCCACCCCGGCCACCGCCTCCGAGGACTTCAGCACCATCCCCGACGCATTCGGCATCCCTTACACGTACTGGACCGTTGGCTGCATCCCGGCCGACACCTACCGCAAGGCCGTGGCCAACGGCACCGTCTCGGCCGACATCCCGGCCAACCACTCCCCCTTCTTCGCCCCGGCCATCGACCCGACCCTGGAGACCGCCACCCGCACCCAGATTCTCGCAGCCCTGGCCTACCTGGGCAAAAATCAAGAGAGCTAAGGAAGGCTAGACCAGGGGAATCACAGCCAACGCACCCGCCGCCACGGCCTGGAAGCCCACCGACAAATGGCTGCTGGGCATCGTGCTGGCAGTCATCAACTTCTGGCTCTTCGCCCAGACCCTGCTCAATGTCATCCCCGGCATCCGTGGCCAGCTCGGCGTGGAGGAGACGCTGGCAAACCTCGCGGTGTCCATCACTTCGCTGTTCTCCGGAATCTTCATCGTCGTCGCCGGCGGCCTGGCCGACAGGCTCGGCCGGGTCAAGATCCTCTACGCCGGCATCTGGCTCTCCATCACCGGTTCGCTGCTGATCGCGCTAACCCCGGAAAACCTGGGGTCGCTGACCAGTGGCATGCTGCTGGGCGGACGCGTGATCCAGGGCCTGTCCGCCGCCTGCATCATGCCCTCCTCGATGGCGCTGGTGAAGACCTTCTACGAGGGCAAGGCACGCCAGCGTGCCCTGTCCTTCTGGTCGATCGGCTCCTGGGGCGGCTCGGGCTTCTGCTCGCTCTTCGGCGGGCTGATGGCCACCAGCGCGCTGGGCTGGCGCTCCATCTTCTGGATCTCGGTGGTCCTGTCGGTCGTGGCGCTGTGGCTGTTGCGCGGCACCCCCGAGTCGAAGGCCGCCATCGATCCGGCCGCCAAGCAGCAGGGCTTCGACTGGGGTGGGCTCGCCGCCTTCATCGTGCTGCTGGTCTCCATCAACATCTACATCTCCCAGGGCGCGGTGCTGGGCTGGCTGAGCCTCGGCGGCCTGGGCCTCATTGCCCTGACCGCGGTCTCGGGACTGATCTTCCTGTACATCGAGACGCACCGGGCCGGCGCGTTCGTGAACCTGAAGCTCTTTGCCAACGGCACCTTCACCGGCGCCACGCTGTCCAACTTCCTGCTTAACGGCGCCGCCGGCACGCTGATCGTCTCGCTGGGCCTGGTGCAGATCGCCGCGGGGATGTCCTCGCTGCAATCGGGCCTACTGACCCTGGGCTACCTCATCGCGATCCTGGCCACCATCCGCGTGGGCGAAAAGCTGCTGCAGCGCTTCGGACCGAAAAAGCCGATGCTCTGGGGTTCGATGATCACCGGCGTCGGCATCTTGATGTGCTCGATGACGTTCCTATACATCGACCAGTACATCGTGCTCTCCGTCATCGGCTTCACCCTCCTCGGCGTCGGGCTGGGCTTCTATGCCACCCCGTCCACCGACGCCGCGCTCTCCAATGTTCCGGACGCCCAGGTGGGTGCCGCCTCGGGCATCTACAAGATGGCTTCCTCGCTGGGCAACGCGATCGGCGTCGCCATCTCGGCCGCGCTTTACGTCGCGGGCCAAGCGGTCAACCCGGAACTCATCTCCTCCTGGGGCCTATTCGTCGGCCGGCAGGACAACGTGGCACTGCGCTTCGGCGGGGCCATCGGCCTGTTGTTCAACGTACTCATGGTGGTCATCGCGATCGCCGCGATCATCGTCACCGTCCCGTCCGAGCCCAAGGACCGGGCACCGGCGGCCGAACCGAAGGAACCGCACGACGTCGCTCCCCCAGCGTTCGGCAACTAACCATCATCCCGCCGCAGGCGGGCGTCGGGGGCCGGGACATGACCTTGTTCCGGCCCTTTTGTGTGCCAGCGTGTGCCTTAGCGGCAAGAGGGGGAGCTCCAGATCACAGCAAAATTGGTTGCACTTTAGCAACCAATTGAATATAGTTGATTTCAATCAACCATATTCCTGTCGTTCTTTGGAGTCCCGTTTTGTCCCAGTCATCCACCCTCAAGGCGGAGCCGACGTTGTCCGAATCGGGCATGACCCACCGCCAAGTGATGCAATCACTCACGGGCCTGCTCATGGGCATGTTCGTCTCGATCCTTGCCGGCACCGTCGTGTCCACCTCGCTTCCGGTCATCGTTTCCGATTTACGCGGTGACCAGACCTCCTACACGTGGGTTGTCACGGCGACACTGCTGGCCACCACCATCTCGACCCCCATCTGGGGCAAACTAGCGGACCTAGCCAACCGCAAGCTGCTATTGCAGCTCTCCTTGTTGGTCTTTGTCGTCGCCTCGGCCATCGCCGGGTTCTCGCAGGACACCAACATGCTCATCACCATGCGCGTGTTCCAGGGCCTGGGCGCCGGCGGATTAACCGCGCTGACCCAGATCGTCATGGCCGACATCATCTCCCCGCGTGAACGCGGCAAGTACATGGGCCTCTTCGGCGCCGTCATGGCCCTTGGCACCGTCGGCGGACCGCTGATCGGTGGATTCATCACCGACGCCATCAACTGGCGCTGGAACTTCTTTATCGCTTTGCCCTTCGCCGCCATCGCCATCGTCCTGATCCAGAAAACGCTTCACCTTCCGGCTCAGGCCAAGCGCAAGGTATCGATCGACTACGCGGGCATCGTCTTACTCTCCGCAGGTGTCTCCTCGCTGTTGATCTGGGTTTCCCTGGCCGGCAAGGACTTCGAATGGGCCTCACCGACGTCCGCATGGATGGTCGGTGGCGCACTGATCGCGTTGATTGCCTTCGTCATCGTCGAGCTCAAGGCCACCGAGCCGATCATCCCGCTGAGCATGTTCAAAAACCGTACCTTCACCCTCTCGGTGGTTGCCTCGATCTCCGTGGGCGTGTCGATGTTCGGCACCTCGGTCTTCCTGGCCCAGTACATGCAGCTGGCTCGTGGCGCTAACGCCACCCAGTCCGGCTTAATGACCATCCCGATGATGGCCGGCCTGCTCATCGTCTCCACCATTGCCGGCGCCATGATCTCGAAGCACGGCAAGTGGAAGGCCATCATGGTCATCGGCTCGGTGCTGCAGCTCGCCGGACTCTACCTGCTGGGCACCATCCACTACGACACCAACTTCGTCCTGGTTTCCGTCTACATGTTCCTCCTCGGCGCTGGCCTAGGCATGGTCATGCAGAACCTGGTGCTGATCGTCCAGAACGCGGTGACACCGGCCGAAATCGGCGTGGCCTCCTCCGGCATCGCCTTCTTCCGTTCCTTGGGCGGTACCGTCGGAGTCTCGGTCCTCGGGGCCCTAATGGCCACCAAGGTCGCGGATCTAATGGCCGCCAAGAGCGCCGAACTGGGCGCCGCCATTGCCGGGCTCGGCGAAAAGGGCAAGGACCTGGCCACCTCGCTGGCTTCCGGGAACATCCCCGCCGTTCATTCCCTGCCCGACTCGGTGCGCACCATCATCGAGGCCTCCTACGGCGATGCCGTCGCCTACGTCTTTATTGTGGCGGCCCCGCTGAGCATCCTGACCATCCTCGCTATTGTTTTCCTTCCAAACCTGGAGTTGAGCAGCCAGACTCGCCACGAGCGGGCAACTGCCGAGGCTGCGGAAGCCGGCGAGAAGTCCGCGTTGATCGAGGCGGAGGAAAACCTCGTGGAGGTCAGCGAGGCTGCCATAGCAGCAACCCCGCAGACAACCAACGAGAATCCTTCGATTCGGAAGTAAGCATGCACAGCGCGGCCGCGCCCGTCGTATCCTCCACCGGCACTGGTGATCCGATTCATTGGGAAGTGGTTGACGAAGTCGAGCGGCAATTCGGCATTCTGATGGTCAACGCGAAGAACAGCCTGAAGACCCGGGCCGCGGCGATTGATCCGCAATTATCGATGATGGGCTTTAAAGTCCTCACGCTGCTGGTTCGCTCCGGAGCCAAGCAACAGGGCTTCTTGGCCGAACAGATGGAGATCGACAAGGCAATGATGAGCCGGACCATCAAGAGCCTGGAGTGTTTGGGACTTGCCGAACGGCGCATGAACCCCGAAGACGGGCGCGCACAGTTGGTCAGCATGACCACCGAGGGGCGCCAGCGGATGGATATCATGCTGGCCGGTGACCGCCGAATGCTCCAGGATCGTCTGTCCGAATGGGGCACCGAGGAAGTGCGTCGTTTCGCCGATCTTTTAGCGAAGCTCAACTCCTCGAAAAGCTAGCAGACCTCTGGAATACGCGATGGCTCCGTTTCAAACTCACGGTGAGTTTGAAACGGAGCCATCGCGCTAAAATCACCCTTCGGGGATCAGCTGCTGATCCCCGAAGCCAGCGGTTCCTCGGCGTCCGCGGAGCGTTGATCGGCAGCAGGCCGGGTCCTTTCGCCCGTTCGTGTCGCCCCAATCCCGGCCAGAATGACCAGCACGATGCCCACCACGGCGAGGGGACGCGGCACTTGGTGCATAAATACCAACCCGACCACCAAGGCGATGGCTGGCTCCAAGCACATGAGTGTCCCGAACGCCGAGGCGCTGAGTTTGCGTAGTGCGAGCATTTCCAGGCTGAAGGGGATCACCGGCAGTAAGAGCGCGATGCCAAATCCGAACAGAATCAGCCGCAGGTCCAGCTCAGCGACAACCGATGGCCCCACCACAAAGGTTGCTGCCACCGCCGCCACCGGCATGGAAATCGCCAGCGCGCCGATGCCATCCACCGCGTCGCCGGCACGCTGCGTCAGCACAACGTATACGGCCCAGCAGACGGCGGACCCCAGGGCAAAAAGTACGCCCGTCATATCCGTTGCGCCGTGCCAGGGCTCGGTCAGCCCCAAAACCCCGGCGGCTGCCACCAGCGCCCACCAACGCCCCGCACCCCTACCCTGAATTACGGCGATGGACAGTGGGCCCAAAAACTCCAGCGCGCTGGCAGTACCCATCGGAATGCGTTCGATCGCCAACATAAAACCGAGGGTCATCCCGGCGGTGGCAAGGCCCAGTAAGACACAGATCCCCAATATCGAGCGGCTAAAGCGAAGTCGCCAGGGGCGAGCGATGACCACCAAGATGATGGCCGCCCAAGCCAGGCGCAGCCAGGCGACTCCCGTCGGCCCCATGTCATCGGCGAGTTTGAGGGATGCGGCAAGGCCCAGCTGGACACATGCCATCGCACCGAAAGCCATCATCGATCCAACGGGGGCCGTGTTTTTCACAAGGGCGGGGGTTGTACTCATGTTTCCAAGTAAAGACGAGGTCTGTCATCCACGTCCACGCGAGAATTATCAACATATTGTTCACGAATCCTGCACAATTGAGTTCATGGAAACGCGTCGACTGCAGTATCTCTATGAGCTCTCCCGCATGGGATCGATGCGAGCGGTTGCCGATCTGTTGGGCACCACCACCTCCAGCGTTTCTCAGCAGATCGCCCAGCTCTCCCGGGAAGCCGGCGTGCGCCTCCTGGAACCCGACGGTCGCGGGGTTCGGCTGACTCCCGCCGGGCGCCGACTTGCCGAACACGCGCAGAGCATTCTGGTCGCCGTGGAGGCAGCACGCCTAGACCTTGATCCCCGGGCCGAGCCAACGGGGACATTACGCGTGGCCGGCTTCGCCACGGCGATCCGCGCGACATTGATGCCCATCATCGAAGATCTGGCCCTGCGGCACCCGCAACTAGGCATCGTGGTGCTGGAACACGAACCTGGCGAGGCCATGAACCAACTGGCCGTGGACGGGATCGACCTGGCCCTGACCTACGACTACAACCTCTCCCCCGACCCGGTCGAGAGCGACGTGGAAACCCTGGCGCTGTGGAGCGCACCATGGGGGTTGGGGGTGCCTACCGCGGACGCGGAGAAGTTCATCGGCATCGGCCGGGAGGTCGATGCCATCGAGGTTTTTTCCGCTTTCCGGCACCACCAATGGATCGGCAATTCGCGCAACATCGCCGACGAAAATGTTCTCCGCTTACTTGCTTCAATGGCCGGTTTTGAGCCAACAATGAGCCACAAGTCCGACAGCCTGGATCTGGTTGAGGACCTGATTCTTGCCGGGCTCGGCGTGGGCCTACTACCCGAGAATCGCCCGATACGCGCGGGGCTCACAATCCTGCCGTTGCGCAATCCAGATCTTCGATTGCGCGCCTATGCGCGAACCCGACGTGGTCGCAGTAACTGGCCCGCCCTGGGACTAGTACTCGAACGCCTCCGCCAAAGCTAGCGGCGGCGTTTCTTCTGGGCTGTCGTATCTTCGAGATCAGGTCGAGGCCACCGGCGGATTTCTGGGACTGCGCAATTTGCCCCGCACTATCAACAAGGCATAAATCACCACCGGCACCACGGCCCATAACCAGTCACCAGGAATCAGTTCGAAGGTATCGCCGAGGTTTCCTCCGGTATTAATCAGTGCAGCCAGCGGAGCGGAAAAGAGCCATGCCAACCCGACGGCAATCATGCATGCCGAGCAGGTGGCCAGCTTCAGGCATTTAGCGGCGAGGGCACTGAACAGCGCTGTGAGCAGGACGAAGCTAAAGGACACCAGAAGCACGGAGTTAAGCATCCGGTACTTCGCCAATCCACCCGCGCCGTTGTTGCTAATGGCGATGAAAATGGTGAAAGTGATGGCCGCCGTCCACATCATGCCAAAACCGTTAACGCGGACCCAGTTCACCATGAAATCACGCCCCGCAGGTTCCTCGGTTGTTCGGTCACGATGCGCCAACGGCCACGGGAAGATCCTCGCAGTGATCGCAGGCAGGGCATAATCCGTCCCAACCTCTGAAATTGCTTGCCCCTGGGATGCAGCATGACTCCTCATATTTGATGCAGGGTGTAATTTGAGCTCACACCATCATATAATCAATCACTTGGATAAAGTGATTGATATACGCGGCGACTCCCGGAAAGCCGCAAATTCACCCCTCAAATCACCCTGTCAACGGGTCGCCGTCGCCCTATATGACGGATGGAGACATCGACCTCCACCTCATCTGGCTCCTCCGTTGTGGTTTTGGTCGGAGTCATCGATAAGACTGGAAGCATGAACTCTGATTTTGAACCAGTTTCGCAGGCAGGAGGCGATGACATTCATGTGCCAATGAAGCCGGTTCCGGCGGGAACTATCACGATGCGTAATGCCAGGACCAACTCTGTGCGCGACGTGGAATTAGCGGAATTCCTCATGTCGGCGACCCAAATCACTCGCGGGCAATGGGCACATCTCTGCGGAGAATTAGGACCCGAGCGCTCCGAAACGGAGATACCCGTTCATCCCGTCACCTTTTTTGATGCCGTGCGCTGGTGCAACAAGGCTTCGCAGTTCGCGGGATTCTCCCCCGCTTACACCTTCAATGGCACCACCGTCAGCTGGGACGTGTCGGCTAACGGGTACCGCCTTCCCACGGAGGCCGAATGGGAGTGGGCGTGCCGCGCCCGGACCACCACGCCTACCTATGGCGCGCTGGCCGAGATCGCGTGGACCAAAGTCGATCAGGTGGGCGGCCCACAGCCGGTGGGCCGCAAGGCACCAAATGACTTCGGACTCTACGACATGATCGGGAATCTGTGGGAATGGTGCTGGGATTATGCCGATGTTGCGCGCTACGGTTCCTACCGTTCGCTGCGCGGAGGCGGTTGGGCCGATGCCCCATACAGCGCCCGTGCCTCGGTACGTCGTGGCAGCGCACCGGATGCCATCCTCGAAGACGTCGGATTTCGGGTGGCCCGGGGCGCTGTTGGCGCGCCCGGCCAGAATGCTGCACAGGGATGGTCGGCGGCCGCTGACCGGCTGCGGGCAGATATTCGCGGACCACTGCCCATGGGCTGGACCCCACTGCGGAGCCTACTGAACGACCGCTAGGCCCGCAGGCCCGGTTTCATCACTGGGTATACTTTTTCCATGACCCGTTTAATCTCATCTAACCTGCCCGCGTGGCGCTTGGAGGTAGCCGGCGTATTTTCTGCCGGCTCGAGATAACGCTGTCGTTTTCCGGTGACCTTCCGCGCCCTGACTCGGCGCATCGATAGCCAGCGAGATCAAACACGATCTGGACTTCTAGTTCCGCTGTGCTTCCCCACCCGAATTTCTTCCCTCATGCCCGCCGTGCGCCCTGAGGGATACCGACAGATTGGCATCATTTTTCATGCTTCCGCTGACCGAAAATCTCATTCGATCCTCCTTCATCAACGCCTCGCTTCGCGAACGCAAAGCTCTCACCCTGCCAGCCAATTTCGATACCATCACGTGGGAAAATATTGACTTCCTGGGCTGGCGAGATCCCAAACTTCCCCAGGTCGGATACATCATCAGCGTGGTCGAAGATCTCCGCGTGGGAATCATGCTTCGCAAGGCCGATGGCAAAATTCGAAACCGCGCCCAATGCTCGTGGTGCGAGGACGTCAACCTGCCCAATGACGTGGTCTTCTTCAACGCCAAGGCAGGTGGCCAGGCCGGGCGCGACGGTGACAGCATCGGTATGTTGCTCTGCGCCAACTTCGAATGTTCCTTTAATGTGCGCACCATGCAGTCCCTTCCCTACATCGGCTTTGACCGTGAGGCCGAGATGGAACGACGCATCAAGGTGCTCCAAGATCACGTGCAGAGCTTCATCCAGCGCGTGCACGACGGAAAATAGGCGCCGCCTTACTGAAACAAGCAAGCCGCCCCGGCCTTTCCCTCGCCAGCGTGCCACGCTGAAGGGGAAAGTCGGGGCGGCTTGCTTTGTGCCCGCTAGTTGCCTGCTGCCATCGCCCTGACTCCACGGGGAACATAATGTTCCATGGCCACCGAGTCACGAACCACAGTCCGCATATCTGCCAGAGACCAGCTCTCGCCGGAGAGGGCACGCAACTGCACCAAAACGTTGCCCAGCGCCGTGCACTCCACCGGACCGGCCACCACGGGAACACCAGATCTGTCGGCGGTGAGCTGGCATAGAAGTGTGCTCTGCGAACCACCACCGACCATGTGGATGGTCTCTGGCTGAAATCCGCCCTGGGCACCGGCCGCAAATGCCTCAACGGCAAAACTGCTCGCCAAGCTGTCCAGAATGATGCGCAAAATCTGCTCGCGGGATGTTGGACGCGACCCTCCGGCCTCCAACACTGCGGCAACGATGCGCTCGGGAATATCTCCCGGGGCCATAAACCGTTCCTGAGCCGGATCGATCAACACGTTCGGGGCCTCAAGGGCCTCGACCACGGGAAGGAGTTCTTCCAAGCTCACGGTGTCCCCCGCTGCGGCGTGAAGATTCCAGTACCTGATCGACTCGCTGAGCAGCCAGGTCCCGGTGACGTTTTTGAGCAAACGCACCGTGGAGTCCAGACCCATTTCGTTGGTGAAGCCGGCCGCTCGCGCCTCCTGCGTGAGCACGGCTGCCGGTAGTTCAACCCCCACCAGCCCCCAAGTTCCGCAGGAGACATAGGCCGCATGTTCCGAAGCCAACGGCGCGGCGACCACGGCACTGGCGGTGTCGTGGGAGGCCACGGCGATCACGGCGACATTGCTAGCTGCACCCAGTTGCGCGGCAAGTTCTGGCAGCAGGGTACCCACGCTCACGCCGGGCTCCAGCAGCTGCGGCAGGATGTGCTCAACACCTAGCTGCTTCGCTAACTGAACGTCCCAGGTGCCCGTGTGCACGTTGAGTAGTCCGGTGGTCGACGCGTTGGTGCGTTCGGCACCCTTAACGCCGGTGAGCAGCCAATTGATGTAGTCCGGGACCAGCAACAACGTGTCGGCCTGGGCCAGACGCGTGTCGCTGCGCTCGGCCTCGAGCTGGTAAATGGTGTTAAACGGCAGGAATTGCAGGCCGTTGCGTGCAAATAGTTCACCGCGGGAGTACGTTTTTTCCAGTTCCGCAACGGCCCGCTCATTGCGCGGATCGCGGTAATGGCGCACTTGTCCCAGCCGTTCACCCGCGCGCAGCAGCGCGTAGTCAACGGCCCAGGAGTCCACGCCGATCGAAGCGATATCCGGGCGTTGAGCAAAGGCCAGGGCCAACCCGTGACGGATCTGGGTCCACAGCTCGTCCAGGTCCCAGGCCAACGCATCGGGTGCCGTAGTCGCCTCGAAAGAGGAGAGCGTGACCGCGCCGTTGGCGAAGCGGTGCACCTGGGTGAGTACCACCTTGCCATCAACCAGTTCGCCAAGCATGACCCGCCCGCTGGTGGCACCCAAATCAATGGCTGCCACCGGAGACTGCCCGCCCGGAACCGTTGACTTCGTTTCACTCATCGCAGGAAGGCCGCCGCAACACCGGAGTCAACCGGGATGTGCAGGCCGGTGGTGCGGGTGAGTTCCGAACCGGTGAGCACGTACACGGCATCTGCCACGTTCTGAGGAATCACCTCACGCTTGAGGATGGTGCGGTTGGCGTAGAACTGCCCCAGGTTCTCCTCATCCACCCCGTAGGTGGCGGCGCGGTTGGCGCCCCAGCCGGAGGCGAAGATGCCCGAGCCGCGCACCACCCCATCGGGGTTGATGCCGTTAACGCGCACACCGTATTCACCCAGTTCAACAGCCAGCAGGCGCACCTGGTGTGCCTGGTCGGCCTTGGTGGCGGAGTAGGCAATGTTGTTCGGGCCGGCGAAGACGGAGTTCTTGGAGGAGATGTAGATGATGTCTCCTCCCATCCCCTGATCGATCAGGGCCTCGGCAGCTGCCTTGGAAACCAGGAACGAGCCCTTGGCCATCACGTCGTGCTGCAAATCCCAGTCGGCCTCGGTGGTATCCAACAATGATTTGGACAGTGAAAGCCCGGCATTGTTCACCACCAGGTCGATGCCGCCGAAGGCCAGCACCGTTGCGTCAATGGCTTCTTGCACGGCTGCAGCATCGGCGACGTTGGCGGAGATACCGATGGCCACGTCCGTGTTGCCCAGTTCAGCCGCGGCGGCCTGGGCCTTGGCCAGATCCAGGTCGGCAATCACGACGCAGGCGCCCTCTGCGGCCAGGCGGGTGGCGATGGCCTTGCCAATGCCGGAGGCGGCACCGGTGACAAAGGCGATGCGCCCGGCATGAGATTTGGCCTTGGGCATCCGGGCCAGCTTGGCCTCTTCCAGCGCCCAGTACTCGATGCGGAACTTCTCGGCATCGGAGATCGGGGTGTAGCTGGATAGTGCCTCGGCGCCGCGCATCACGTTGATGGCGTTGAGGTAGAACTCCCCGGCCACCCGTGCTGTCTGCTTGTTCGCCCCGTAGGAGAACATGCCAACACCCGGAACCAGCACGATCAGCGGATCGGCCCCGCGCATCGCCGGGCTTTGCGCATCGGCGTGGGCATCGTAGTAGGCAGCGTAATCGGCGCGGTAAGCGGTGTGCAGCTCGCCGAGGCGGGCCAGCTGTTCCTCGATGGTGGCGTCGGCGGGCAGGTCAAGGACCATCGGCTTGATCTTGGTGCGCAGGAAGTGATCCGGGCAGGAGGTGCCCAGGGCTGCCAACGGACCGAGCTTTTCCCGCGACAGGAAATCCAGCACACGCGCATCGTCACTGAAGTGTCCGACCATGGGCTTGTCCCGGCTGGCCATCCCGCGGATGGTCGGGGCCAGTGCCGCGGCGCGAGCCAGGCGTTCGGTGTCATTGAGGGCTTCAAAGCCCGGCACCACGGCGCCGAAGGGCTCCGGGGAACCGTTTTCTTCGATGTAGGCGGCGGCGGTGTTGATGATCCACAACGAGTTGGACTCGCATTCATCGCTGGTATCTGCCCAGGCGGAGATGCCGTGGCCACCGAGGATGCAGCCGATGGCTTCCGGGTTGGCTTCCTTGATGGCCGCGATGTCCAGACCCAGCTGGAATCCGGGACGGCGCCAGGGCACCCAGATCACCTTGGAGCCAAAAATCTTCTGCGTCAGCACCTCACCATCCGCTGCGGTGGCGATGGCGATACCGGCATCCGGGTGCAGGTGATCCACGTGGGGAGCGTTGATGAGTCCGTGCATGGCGGTGTCGATCGACGGAGCGGCTCCACCCTTGCCGTGTAGGCAGTAGTCGAAGGCCGCCACCATCTCATCCTCACGTTCCAGGCCCGGGTAGACGTTGACCAGGGCGCGCATGCGATCCAGGCGCAGCGTGGAGAGCCCGGCCTCCGTCAGGGTTCCCAGGTCGCCACCGGAACCCTTCACCCAGAGCAGTTCAACGTCCTCGCCGGTGACCGGGTCGCGGTCGATGCCCTTGGCCGAGGTGTTGCCGCCGGCGTAATTGGTGTTCTTCTTATCGGCACCCAGTCGATTGGATCGGGTGATGAGTAATTGCGCGGTAGTTGAGGTCATGATTCTCTCCAGCTCGATACGTTTTTTAGACTTTGGCCGCGGCACGGGCCGCACCATAGCGTTGTGACTCAATGTCCTCTAGGGACTTGCCTTGGGTATCCGGGGCCCAAATGGTGCCGATCAGCAACGCCGCGACGAGCAGGCCGATGATGATCATCCCGACCTTTTCCAGCCCGATGCTGTTGAGCATGATCGGGAAGACCAGGGACAATAGGCCAACCATGACGCGGGCGAGCATAAACAGCACACCCTGAGCACTGGCGCGGTACTTGGTCGCAAAGAGTTCCGCGGCCCAGAGGCCATAAAACGCCTGCGCGCCCAGTCCGGCAGAAACACCCCACGCGACGGCGAAGTAGAACAGCGAGAAAGCACCGGGAGGGGCAAAGATCAACACCACCCAGGCGGAGACGCCCAACAGCGCGCCGGCGAAGTACAGCCAGCGGCGAGAGACCTTATCTCCGTAACGCATAAAGCCGAAGTAGGTGGCCAGGGCCGTGAGGGTCCAGACCAAGACCTGCAAAAGGTTCTGGTGGGTTGCGCTCTCGACGCCAGCGGCGGCGTACACCCGCGGCTGGAAGATGCCCGATTGACCGGCCACCGTATTCCAGAGTCCGTACACACCAAGCAGGAAGGCCAGGGCGCCAAAGTTCTTGCGGTTGCTGAACAGCCCGCGGATGCCGGAGAAGAAGGAGATCTTGGTACCGATGCGCACCTGTTCCTTGCGCAGATTCTTCCACGCCTTGGATTCGGGCAGACCGCGGCGCACCCACCAGGTGATGCCGGCGATGATGAACAGGTGCAGGAAGATCAAACGGCTGCCCATCACGCCCAGCGGAGCGACCAAAATGGCCAAGGCAAATCCGATGGCCGGGCCGATGGACCAGGCCAACTGGGCGGCGCCCACGTGGGCCGCGCGGTGTTCGCTCGGTGCTTCCTCGGCGATATAGGTCCAGGATGCCGGAACCCCGGCGCCCACGGCGATGCCCATGAGAATGACGCCGATCATCAGCGGCACCACGCCGCTGGCGAAGGTGAGCATGAGCGCACCAATCATGAACACCAGAAGATCGTAGGTGTAGATGAATTTGCGGCCCAACCGGTCACAGAGTGGGCCACCGATCGCGGCACCGAGCGCGGATCCGAAGGCGTTGGCCGAGACCGCGGCGATGACGCCGACCAGCGCGTCGTCAAAGCCGAAGGCACCTTGCCAGAGTGTGAGACTGGTGGCCAGGGCGATAATCGCACCGGCCTCCATGTAGTTGGACATGGCCACCGCCGCGGTTGCCTTCCAGCCGCTGATGGAGCGCCTGGGTTTTTTCTGAGGTGTCAGTGTTGTGGTGCTCATACGCGGTTTAGGCACCCCATCCGGCCTGTACGCCGCCGACACGTTCGGCTTCGATGCGGCTCTGGTAGTCCGAGGCGCGGAAGGCGGCCTCGGGGTCGGCCGGCAGGCCGCGGGATTCGCGCCACTGTGCCAATTCGCCGCGCACGTCGGTGTAGAAGGCATCCATGAAGACGGCGTTGGCGGCCAGCACATCACCGGAGCGCTGCGCGGCCACGAGCGCATCGTGATCAACCAAGAGCGCCCGGGCGGTCATTTCCTGCACATTGAGCACCGAGCGGATTTGGCCCTGAATCTTATTTTCGACGTTGTGGCACTGGTCGAGCATGAACGCGATCTCGGTGTCGGCGTCCAGGCCGCCACCGCGGATGACCTCAAACATGATGCGGAAGAGCTGGAACGGGTCAGCCGCTCCCACAATCAGGTCATCATCCGCGTAGAAGCGCGAGTTGAAGTCGAAGGAGCCGAGCTTGCCCAAGCGCTGGAGCTGCATCACGATGAATTCGATGTTGGTGCCCGGTGCGTGGTGACCGGTGTCTAGGCAGACCTTCGCGCGATCCCCGAGGGCTGCAACCTGGGCGTAGGAGGTGCCCCAGTCCGGAACATCGGTGTGATAGAACGACGGTTCGAAGAACTTGTACTCCAGCATCAGTCGCTGATCTCCGGAAAGACGAGCGTAGATCTTTGCCAGAGATTCGGCGAGGCGGTCCTGACGGCCGCGCATATCTGCCTGTCCCGGGTAGTTTGAGCCCTCGGCAAGCCAGATTTTCAGGTCGCGTGAGCCGGTGGCGTCCATGACGTCGATGCATTCGAGGTGGTGGTCAATCGCCTTGCGACGAACGGCCGGATCCTCATGGGTCAGGGCGCCGAACTTGTAGTCGTCGTCCTGGAAGGTGTTGGAGTTGATGGTTCCCAGCTCGATGCCCAAATCGTTGGCATAGGTGCGCAGGGCGGCGTAGTCATCGACCTTGTCCCACGGAATGTGCAGTGCCACCGATGGGGCCAGGGAGGTGAGGCGGTTAACCTCGGCGGCGTCGGCGATCTTTTCGAAGGGATCGCGCGGGGTACCGTCGGTGCCATAAACCTTAAAGCGGGTTCCGGAGTTACCGTAGGCCCAGGACGGGACCTCGATGGCCTGGCGCTCAAGTACGGCAAGGATCTCGGGGCTCAACATTGTGCCCATGGGGATCTCCAATCTAGTTTTTTGGTATGGGGAATCTGGCGTGGATTTAGAGATCCACGCCAGCAAGCTGGTCGTCGAGGTTAAATACCTCGGTCAGTTGTTGCGCGTTCTGATCCGGACGGCCGGCGAGGGAAACAAAAAAATCGGACATCTGCGCTTCCCAATCTGCGGTGCGCGGGTCGGCATCCAGTGCGCGCTGCGCTGCGGCGTCGTCATCAACCTCGTAGTAGCCAATCAACAGCCCGTCCGGGCGCAGAAAAAGCGAGTAGTTTCGGCGACCCGAGTCTTTAATGGCTTCAAGCATCTGCGGCCACACGCTGGCGTGACGTTGGGTGTATTCGGCGATGCGCTCTTCGCGCACCTGGAGCTGGAAGCAGACTCGGGACATCGTTGTAACCCTTCTGGCGGTGCGCTCGACGCCCGCGGGGGTAACTAGCGTTGAATCGCACTTATGAATCGTTTCAATTTCTTGTGAGACTCGAGCATAGACCTAGATCACAGTAAATTTCAAGCCAAATTGCGATGTCTGTCACGCGTGAATTGAATCCATTCAACTCAAGTGGTGAAACGCCATCGAAACAAGCCAGCGGATACACTTGGTGGATCATCCCCGCAGCCACAGGAAGGGCCAGATTTCCCATGGCTATCAGTGTTCGAGATGTCGCGCGCGAAGCAGGCGTCTCGGTCGGCACCGTGTCCAATGTGCTCAACCGACCCGAAATCGTCGCCCCAGCCACCGTTACCCGCGTACTGGCCGTGATCGAGCGCTTAGACTTTGTGCGCAACGACGCCGCCCGGCAACTGCGCGGCGGGCGAAGCCGCAGCTTCGGACTCGTGGTGCTTGATGCCCGCAACCCCTTTTTCATGGACATCACCCACGGCGCACAGAGCCGTGCCCTGGAAAGTGGCTACACGGTCTTGATGGGCGCCAGCGATGATTCCTCAAACAACGAACAACGCCTGCTTGACCTTTTTGAGGAACAGCGTGTGGCCGGGGTGCTCATTTCCCCGCTACAGACAGACCTGAGCCGGCTGTGGAAGTTGCGTGACAGCGGTACCCCGGTCGTCATGGTCGACCGGGGAAGCGGGGACCGGTCCTTCTCCTCGGTCTCCGTGGACGACGTGGCCGGTGGCCGAATGGCCGCACAACACCTGATCGACATTGGCCGCCGACGCATCGGCTTCATCGGCGGTCCGCTGGAGATTGAACAGGTCCGCCATCGCCTCGATGGTGCCCAAGCTGCTGTTTCCGCGGTGGCGGATGCAACCCTTGAGGTCTTCACCGCGCGTTCGCTGAGCGTTCTGGAGGGCCGACGCATCGGCTTCGAACTGGCCCAGCTCCCCTCAAACCAGCGCCCGGATGCAGTATTTGCCGCCAATGATCTGTTGGCGCTGGGCATTTTGCAGGCCATCATGATCGACGGGACCCTGCGCGTACCGGATGATCTTGCGCTGGTGGGCTACGACGACATCGACTTTGCCCGTTCCTCCATCGTTCCCATTACCTCGGTGCGCCAACCCGCGGTGGAGATTGGCCGCACGGCCGTCGAACTGATGTTGCGTGAGGCGCAGGCCGGGGACGATGCGGTGCACGAGCAATTTGTCTTCGCGCCCAAACTCGTGGTGCGCGCGTCAACCGGCATTGCGCCCGGTGCAACGGAACAGAACTAGGGAGCATCGCGGGCGGCAGGTACGCCGCGATGCTCCCTAGCCTGGCCGATAGCTACATGATCCGGTACTAGACCTCGCCGCGACGGATCAGCTGACCCTGCGGGGTCTTGAAGTCAACCTCGGTGCCACGCACAAAGGTCCGGCGGACCTTCCCGGCCAACACCTTGCCCTGGTACGGCGAGATCGGGTTCTTGTGGTGCAGCTGGTTCACGTCCACCACGAAGCTGTCATCGGGTGCGAAGAAGGCGAAGTCGGCGTCGTTGCCCAGCGTGATCGCACCCTTGTGGTGCAGGCCGGCGATTTGGGCCGGTCGCTCGGACATCCAGCTCAGCACGGTCTCCAGCTTGATGCCGCGGCGCTTGGCCTCGGTCCAGATCAGCGCCAGGCCCAGCTGTAGCGAAGCCACCCCGCCCCAGGCCACGCCGAAGTCGCCGTTTTCGATGTCCTTCAAATCCAGTGTGGAGGGCGAGTGATCCGAGACGATGCAGTCGATGATCCCGTCCTGCAGGCCCTTCCAGAGCAGTTCGCGGTTGGAGGCCTCGCGAATCGGCGGGCAGCACTTGAACGCCGTGGCGCCGTTGGGGATCTCCTCGGCCAGCAGCGTGAGGTAGTGCGGGCAGGTCTCCACGGTCAGCTTCACGCCGTCGCGCTTGGCCGATTCGATCATCGGCAGCGCGTCGGAGGAGGACAGGTGCAGGATGTGGGCTCGGGCCCCGGTCCAACGGGCACGCTCAATGACCTCGGCCACCGCCACGTTCTCGGCGCCGCGCGGACGCGAGGCCAGGAACCGGTCGTAGTGGTCGCCCTCGGCGTTCGGGGCGCGGTCGATCGCGCGCGAATCCTCGGCATGAACCAGCATCATCGAGTCGAAGGAGACGATCTCACTCATGTCCTCTTCCATTTCGTCCGGTTCGAGGTACGGGAATTCCTCGACGCCGGAGTGCAGCAGGAAGCACTTGAAGCCAAAGACGCCCGCGTCGTGGAGCTTGCGCAGCTCGGTCTTGTTGCCCGGGATGGCACCACCCCAGAATCCGACGTCCACGAAGGCCTTGGCCCGGGCCGCGTCCTGCTTGAGCTCCAGGGCCTCGACGTTGACGGTCGGCGGGATGGAGTTCAGCGGCATATCCACGATGGTGGTCACCCCGCCCGCGGCCGCGGCCTTGGTCGCCGATTCGAAACCCTCCCACTCGGTGCGGCCCGGCTCGTTGACGTGCACGTGGGTGTCGACTAGGCCCGGGATCAGTACCTCCTCGGCACTGAGCTCGATGACCCGGGCGCCGGAGAGGTTGTTGCCCAGGGGCTCGATGGCGACGATCTTGCCGTCGCGGATGCCGACTTCACGGGCGACGGTTCCGGCGCCGGTGACGATCCGCTCGCCGCGGATCACCAGGTCGAAGTCCGCGCCCGTGTTTTCTTCCGTCCGTGGTCTCGTTGCCTCGGTGAGCTCGGTGTTGCCCATGGTCTCGTCCTTAGATCTCGTGCGTTGGAAAATGCGATGGTAAGCGGGGTTACGCGGGGGCCGCGTGGGTGGCCAGGAATTCTTCGGCCAAGAGGGTTGCCGCCCGTTGCACAAGTGGTCCACCCTCACTCATGCAACGGGCAACATCGTCTTCCAGCTCCAGCAGCGACCGCACCGCGGTGAAGCCCGCGTCGGTTGCCTGCTCGGCGGAAAGTTGGTTGCGCCCACAAATTGCGTAGACGGGAATGCCGTGGGCGGCGGCCAGCTGGGCCACGCCCACCGGGGTCTTGCCCTCCAGCGACTGGGTGTCCAGGCTGCCCTCGCCGGTGAACACCGCGACGGCCCCGGACAGCGCCTTTTCCAGACCGGTCAGCTCCAGCACCACGTCGATGCCGCGGCGCCGGGTGGCTCCCAGCACGGCCATCGCGGCGAAGCCCACGCCGCCGGCGGCCCCGGCACCCGGGGATGCGGCAAGAGCGTTGCTGCGTTTGGTGCCCAGTTCGCGGACCAGCACCCGAGCCCAACGGCCCAGCGCCGCATCGAGCTCCCGCACCTGTTCCGGGTCTGCGCCCTTTTGCGGGGCGAAGACCGCGGCGGCGCCGTTGGAGCCCGTGAGCGGGTTCTCCACATCGGCCGCGAGCGTGAAGGAGGTCGAGGCGATGCGGGAATCGAGACCGGACAGGTCCACCGTCTCAAGGGAGGCCAGCGGGCCGCCGCCGCGTGGATTTTCCGCACCCTGGGCATCAAGTAGCCGAACGCCGAGCCCCTGAAGCATGCCGGCCCCGCCGTCGGTGCAGGCGCTTCCACCGACGCCGAGGATGATCTGGGTTGCGCCGGCGTCCAGTGCGGCGATGATCAGTTCCCCGGTACCGAAGCTGGTCGCCCCCAAGGGGTCGGGGGTGCCGCCGGGCAGCCGGTCCAGGCCCGAGGCCTCGGCCATCTCCACGACGGCCATCTGGCCCTTGATCCCGAACGCGGCGCGCACCGGCTCCCCGGTGGGGCCAGTGACCGTGGCATGGTGTCGAGTGAAGCCGCATTCGACGGCGGCCGCGAGGGTCCCCTCCCCGCCGTCGGCCACGGGCACCACCACGGTGTGTGCCTCCGGCAGGGCCGTACGCACCCCCGCCTCGATGGCGGCGGCAACCTGCGCCCCGGTGAGCGATCCCTTGAACTTGTCCGGTGCCACTACTACCAACATGTGCCGCCCCCTCTCGTGTTGTTCTTGCCTAGACCGATGCGCCCGCGTGGATGCCGTGGTGCGCTTCCAACGGGGTCAGCGCCGTGGGGGCGTCGGCCGCCGCGGCGGCCAGGTCCTCGAATTCGTTCACTGCGTCCAGTTCAGCACCCATGGCGATGTTTGTCACACGCTCGAGAATGACCTCAACAACAACGGGTACCTGGAATTCCGCGGCCAGGCGGCCGGCCTCGGCGAAGCCCTCGGCCAGTTTGGAGGGATCCTGAACACGCACGGCCTTGCAGCCCAGGCCCTCGGCAACCTTGACGTGGTCCACGCCGTAGCCGTTGGTTTCCGGGGAGTTGATGTTCTCGAAGCCCAGCGAGACGTGGTAATCCATCTCGAAGGGGCGCTGGGACTGGCGGATCAGGCCCAGGTAGGAGTTGTTCACGACCACGTGGATGTAGGGCAGCTTGAACTGCGCGCCGACCGCCAGTTCCTCGATCATGAACTGGAAGTCGTAGTCGCCGGAGAGCGCGACGACGGTGGAGTTCGGCTTGCCGCGCACCACGCCCAGGGCCGCGGGGCCGGTCCAGCCCAGCGGGCCGGCCTGGCCGGCGTTGATCCACTGGCGCGGGCCGTAGACGTGCAGCATCTGCGCGCCGGCGATCTGGGACAGGCCAATGGTGGAGACGTAGGTGGTGTCGCGGCCGAAGGCGGCGTTCATTTCCTGGTAGACGCGCTGCGGCTTGATCGGCATGTTCTCGAAGTTGGTCTTGCGGTGCAGCGTGCCCTTGCGCGCGGTGCACTCATCGGCCCACCCCGAGTAGTCGGGCAGGGTGCCGGCGGCCTTGCGGTCGCGAGCCGCGGCGAGCAACTGGTCGATCGCCGCACCGGCGTCGGAGATGATGCCCAGATCCGGGGAGAAGACCCGGCCGATCTGGGTGCCCTCGATGTCGATGTGCACGAAGGTGCGGCCCTTGCGGTAGGTCTCCAGGCCGCCGGTGTGGCGGTTGGCCCAGCGGTTGCCCAGGCCCAGCACGAAGTCGGAGGCCAGGAAGGAGACGTTGCCGTAGCGGGTGTGGGTCTGGATGCCGACCATGCCCGATTGCAGGGCGTGGTCATCCGGGATGACGCCCCAGCCCATCAGGGTCGGGGAGACCGGGATATTCAGCAATTCGGCCAGCTCGACGAGCTTGTGCGAGGCGTTGGCGTTGATGACCCCTCCTCCGGCAATGATCATCGGGTGCTGGGAGGCCACCAGCAGGTCCAGGACCTTCTCGGCCTGGGCGCGGGTTGCCGCGGGCTTGTCCGGGGTCAGCGGCTCGTAGGCGTCGATGTCGAATTCGATGGTCGCCATCTGCACGTTGATCGGCAAATCCAGCAGGACCGGGCCGGGGCGTGCCGAGCGCATGATCTGGAAGGCCTTGGCGAAGGTACCGGGGATTTGGCCCGGTTCCAGGATGGTCACCGCATATTTGGTGACGGGCTTGGCGATGGACTCGATGTCCACGGCCTGGAAGTCTTCCTTGTGCAGCTTGTCGGTCGGAGCCTGTCCGGTGATGCAGAGCATCGGGATGGAATCGGCGATGGCCGCGTACAGTCCGGTGATCATGTCGGTGCCGGCCGGACCGGAGGTGCCCAGGCACAACCCGATCTTGCCGGTGGCACGCGAGTAGCCGTCGGCCATGTGGCTGGCACCCTCAACGTGGCGGGCCAGCGTGTGGCGGATGGTTCCGGCCTTCTGCATGGCTGAGTACAGGGGGTTGATGGCAGCCCCGGGCAGCCCGAAGGCCTCGGTGGCTCCTTCTTTTTCCAGAATCAAGACAATGGCATCAACAACGCGCATCTTTGTCATGGTGTAGTGCTCCTTGTATCAGTCCCCCGTGCTCCGGCGCAGGCCAGTCGGGGGTGGGATGAAGTGTGGTGTACCGGGCCCCGTGCGGTGTTCGCCGCGCAGGATCCGGGAAGGTGGGCGGTGCTTAGTGCTAGTTGACGGCCACTGGTTCGGCCGGTACGTCGGCGGATCCGCTGAGGCGTTGTACGCCGCGGAAGAGTCCGGAGTGGTCCAGGGCGCCGTCGCCGCTGGCCACGGTGGAGGCCACCAGCTGGGCGACGAGTGCGCCAAGTGGAAGCACGACTCCTGCCTCGCGGGCAGCGGAGGTCACGATGCCCATGTCCTTGTGGTGGAGGGCCAGGCGGAAACCGGGCTCGAAGGACCGGTCGAGGATCTTCTGGCCCTTCTGGTCCAGGACCTTGGAGCCGGCGAGCCCGCCGCCCAGAACCATGAGGGCGGCGTCGGTGTCGACGCCGTAGGCCTCAAGGAATACCACGGCCTCGGACAACGCCTGGATGTTCGCCGCCACGATCAGCTGGTTGGCTGCCTTGACGGTCTGGCCGGACCCCGAGGGACCCACCAGCACAATGGTCTTGCCCACGGCGTTGAAGACCTCCGACGCGTCAGCGAAGTCTGCTTCCTCGCCGCCGACCATGATGGAGAGGACACCGCCGATGGCCCCGGCCTCACCGCCGGAGACCGGGGCGTCAAGCGGGCGGATGCCCGCGGCACGGGCCTCATCGGATAGACGCGCAGCCACGTCCGGACGGATGGAGGAGTTATCGATCCACAAGGCGCCTGCCTTGGCATGGGCGAAGACGCCCGCCTCGCCGGTGACCACGGATTCGACGTCAGCCGAATCCGGAACCATGGTGATGACGACGTCGGCGTCGGTGACTGCCTCGGGGATCGAGCCGGAGCCCTTGCCGCCCGCGGCCACGAGTTCAGCGGTCTTTTCCGGACTGCGGTTGTAACCGGTGACCTCGAAGCCTGCCTTGGCGAGGTTGATGGCCATCGGAAGGCCCATGATGCCCAGGCCGATGAATGCGATCTTTTGCGTGCTCGACATGCCGTGCTCCTGAAAAATTGTGTGTTGGTGGCCGGGGTGTGGATAGCCCGATGAAGTACTGCGGGGTGCGGGTTAGGCGGGCTGGCGGATGAGCCAGTTGAAGGCCTCGGAGTGTGCCGCCTTGTATTCAAGGGCGATGCCTCCGGTGTAGCCGAGGTCGCGGGAGCGGGTGATCCAGTCGCCCAGCGGCAGGGTTCCGGTGCCCGGTGCGCCGCGTCCCGGATCGTCGGCGATCTGGACGTGCCCGAATTCGTGGGCGTGGTCCACGATCAGCTGGGCCACGTCATCGCCGTTCACGGCCAGATGGTAGAAGTCGGCGAGCAGCTTGACGTTGGAGGCGCCAGCTGCGTGGACCTTGTCCAATACGAAGAAGGCATCGGCGGAGGTCTTCAGCGGGTAGGTCGCGGAACCCGAGATCGGTTCAAGCAGTACCGTTCCGCCGATGCGTTCGACGCTCTTGGCGGCTGCGACCAGGTTGGAAATGGCAAGTTTGTCTTGCGCTTGCCCGTCGATCCCCGGCTGGCGGTTGCCGTAGAGGGCGTTGAAGCCCTTGCATCCGGTGGCTTCGCCGATGGCGGTGATCACGTCGATGTTGTTGATGAACTCGGATTCGCGTCCGACCCAGGAAACCAGTCCGCGGTCTCCGGCCGGCATGTCGCCGGCGAAGAAGTTCAGGCCCTCGAGCGTGACGCCGGCGTTCTTGATGGAGGCGATGAATGCGTCAACCTCGGAGTCGGCGGGTACCGCCGTGGCGAATGGCCACCAGAATTCAACACTGTCGAAGCCGGCTGCCTTAGCCGCGGCGGCACGCTCAAGCAGGGGGAGCTCGGTGAGCAGGATTGAACAGTTGACGGTGTAGGTCATCTTCGACTCCTTCATGGTTTCAATTTCCATATTGTGAAATATGTTTATTGCTTGATGAGAACACTAGCGAGTGGTCCGAGTCACTGTCAAGGCGCCCGGGACACAATGTCGCCATCTCCACGGCCGCTCACCCGACGCCCTACGCCGCCCCCCCGCCACCCCCGCGCGGACCGGTCGGAGCCCGGAAAATTCCACGGTAATTCCACTATATGAAAACGCTTTTCTTTTACGCGGAATCGTGCCATCATCGACCAACCAAGTAATCCCCGTCACACCCCTGTGGTGAAAGGTACGAGCTCTTATGACCCATCCAGATGTGCGCATAGCGACGTCAGAATCCCGCGTCCCGCCAGTGGTCCAGCGCGAACTGAATCCCCATGGACTCAGTGCCTCGCTATACAACAGCGACCTAGCACCCACCACCAAGGCGGGAAGGACCTGGTCCAGCTACAGCATCTTCACGCTCTGGGCCAACGACGTCCACTCCCTTGGAAACTACGCATTTGCGATCGGGCTCTTCGCACTCGGGCTGGGCGGCTGGCAAATCCTGCTGGCTCTGGGCTTCGGCGCACTGTTGCTCTTCGGGCTGTTGAACTTCTCCGGCTTCATGGGCGAAAAGACCGGCGTCCCGTTCCCGGTCATGAGCCGCATTGCCTTCGGCATCCGCGGCGCCCAGATTCCCGCCTTGCTGCGCGGCGCGGTGGCGATCGCTTGGTTCGGCATCCAGACGTACCTGGCCTCCGTCGTGCTGGTGGTCATGATCCTGGCCGTGGCACCGTCCGCCGCGAGCCTGAACTCCAACAGCTTGTTGGGCCTTTCCACGCTCGGCTGGATCTGCTTCGTCGCGCTCTGGGCACTGCAGCTCGTCATCGTCAGCTACGGCATGGAAATGATCCGCAAGTATGAGGCCTTCGCCGGCCCCGTCATTCTGGTCACCATGGGCGCGCTTGCCGTCTGGATGTTCACCCGGGCCGGCGGCTCCATCGCTTGGTCCACCGGCAACACCAAGACCGGGCTCGACATGTGGCTCGGCATCCTTGGCGGCGGCGCCCTATGGGTCTCCATCTACGCCACCTTCGTGCTGAACTTCTGCGACTTCACCCGTAGTGCCACGTCCAAGGGTTCGATCGTGCGCGGCAATTTCTGGGGCATCCCCTTGAACATGCTGCTCTTCGGCGTGATCGTCATGGTCATGACCGGAGCGCAGTTCAAGATCGACGGCACCATCATCGACAGCCCCTCGGACGTCGTGGCAGCCATCCCAAACACCTTCCTGCTGCTGGCCGCCTCGGCCGCACTGCTGATCCTGACCGTCGCGGTGAACCTGATGGCTAACTTCGTGGCCCCGATCTACGCGCTGACCAACCTCTTCCCGAAGGTGCTGAACTTCCGCCGTGCCGGCATCATCTCCGGGGTCATTGGACTGCTGATCCTGCCGTGGAACCTCTACAACTCCCCCGCTGTCATCACCTACTTTCTCGGCGGTCTGGGCGCGCTGCTCGGCCCGCTGTTCGGCATCATCATGGCCGACTACTGGATCCTGCGCCGCGCAAAGATCAACATCCCAGACCTCTACCGCAGCACTCCCAAGGGGACCTACTACTTCACCCGCGGGGTGAACTTCCGTGCCATTCTGGCACTGGGCATCTCGGCGATTGCCGCACTGATACTCGCGTTCTCTCCGTCCCTCGGCCACGTCTCGGCCTTCGCCTGGTTCATCGGTTCTGCCCTCGGCGCCCTCGTCTACCTAGCTATCGCCAAGCGCGGCCAGGTCCACCAAGACATCGACGGCGAGGCCATCGCCGTGGCCCCCACCCACTAATCACCGGCATTCCACCGGTTCCACCAGCACCACAGGAGTTTTCCCCATGCGAATTCTGGTCCTCAACGTCAACACCACCGCATCCATGACCCGATCCATCGGCGACTCGGCCCGCTCGGCGGCCTCCCCGGGGACCGAGATCATCGAACTGACGCCCAACTTCGGCGCCGACTCCTGCGAGGGAAACTTTGAAAGCTACCTCGCGGCCATCGCCGTCATGGACAAGGTCGTTAACTACACCGAACCCTATGACGCGGTCATCCAGGCCGGCTACGGCGAACATGGCCGCGAGGGACTCCAGGAACTGCTGGACGTACCGGTCGTGGACATCACCGAGGCGGCGGCCTCCACCGCCCAATTCCTGGGGCACAAGTACTCCGTGGTCACCACGCTGGATAGGACCGTGCCGCTGATCGAGGACCGGCTGAAGTTGGCCGGGCTGTCCGACCGCTGCGCATCGGTGCGCGCCAGTGGGCTGAGCGTGCTTGAGCTGGAATCGGACGCCGACCGCGCGGTGGCAGCCATCGTTGAGCAGTCGCGCCAGGCGGTTCAACACGACAAGGCCGAGGTCATCGTGCTGGGCTGCGGCGGGATGGCGGAACTTGAAACCCAGGTCGCGGCGGCGACCGGGGTACCGATCGTGGACGGAGTGCGGGCAGCCGTCACCATCGCCGAGTCCCTCGTCCGCTTGGGGCTGAGCACCTCCAAGGTGCGCACCTTTGCAACCCCGCGGCCCAAGGTCATCACCGGCTGGCCCATCACCCAGACAGCAGCCGATCTCATCCGCGGCTAACGCGGGCGCGAAATAGCCTCACACCCTCGATCCGGGGGCAGCCTTCCCCATACATTTCATGGGCAAGGCTGCCCCCGGTGCTTTTGCGCTGCTGCGACCCATGGGTGAATGGAGAATCTTTGGCCATCGCTTGAAACCGCAGGCGTTGATGCACCGGATCACCGCTCGCCCCCCCGGCTCCGTGTCGCTACGCAGCAACCCCGGGACGATTTCGGTGTGCAAGTGTTGTCAGGCCTTAGGCATCCTACATAACGCCCGGGGATCAGACACCCTGAAGGTGACAGTCCCGCCACCCTCCATCATCGGGCGGTGGAACATCGGGCCCGAGCCTCCGTATTCGTTGGCTGAGGTTTCGCATTCATTCAAAATACTCCCCTCTCCCGGTCAAAAGACCGCATGCCATCTGCTCAACCCGGACAGAAATCCGCGTCACATCGTGAAGGCTCGGCTAGACAAAGCTACATGGACCGATCAAACCTCATCGAATTACGCGCGAATCAGCAATGCTTCGGACACTCGCCGTGCAGCATTAAGAACCAACGGAGCCATCCGTTCAAGGGGATCCTGCGTCCGGCCCACCAGTGAGATACTGGCCAGCGGTTTGTGGCGATCACGAACAGATGCGGCCACGCAGGCAACACCATCAAAACTCTCACCTGATTCGTAGGCCAGACCGCCACGACGCCGAATACGGCCAAGCTCGGCATAGAGCACCTGCGGGTCCTTGATGGTATTCCGAGCGGTTTGCGGCAACCCATCCTTATACAGCTCATCCAAATCTTCGGGGTCCATCCAGGCAAGCATTGATTTTCCCAGCGCAGTTCCATGAGCCGAATTGCTGCCGCCAACGCGTGACGGAATGGTAACCGCCGACCGCCCACCAAGCTTATCCAAATAGTGAATATTCGCTCCGTCGAGCACCGCCAGATGCACCACCATTCCGGTGCGTATTTGCAGATCGTGAAGTAACGGTGCCGCCTCGGCTCGAATGCGACTATTGACCGAGTCATGAGTGCGATACTTCATCGTCCGCCAACCCATTCCATATCCCTCTGGCGTATGTTCCACCCAGCCAAACTGGACAAGTTGATCAAGAATACGGTGCGTCGTCGAACGTGGAAGATTCGTCCGCTCGGTTATTTCGTCGAGCAAGAATTTCGCGTTGAACGGCTCAAAGGCCTCCATTATCAACGTCATCCGAGCCGCCATCGAGGGCGGCTGGCTTTTTACCGCCGCGGAATAGCCGTCGGTGGGGGTGCTAGTAGCAACACTCATCAAAAACCTCCGGGAAGAAGAAAATCACCCTCCGACTTATGGAGTGGCGAACCATACATTGACCAAAACCCTCGTGGGGCCGCTAAGAAACCACATGCATTGTGACGCGCAGCACACGATAATGATTTTCACTGTACACCTCACTACAGAGCGGGGCTAGTGCCTTGTCTCACATTTCATCCCGCTCTCCGGGATCTTCCGCTCAAGGCATTCTCTTGCCACGCAATACTGGGGCTTCACCCAGGGAGGACGGATGACAACGATCACCGAAATGGCAACCGCCAACATGGCGGGTCTTGCCGATATGGCCAAGCGACTACGCGATGCCGAAAACAACAACTTGGCCATTAAGCCAATCCGCGACGAGCTAGCCCTCGGCGGTATCGATGCCGCCTACCGCGTGCAGCAACTCAACGAAGATTACTGGGTCACTCAGGGGCGTCGGGTGGTGGGCCGCAAGATTGGTCTCACATCCAAAGCTGTTCAGGTCCAAATGGGCGTCGACCAGCCCGACTTCGGGGTTTTGTTCGCGGACATGTGTCTAGCCGACGGCGAAAGCATTGGTCTCGGGGAAGTCCTACAGCCACGCGTGGAAGCCGAAGTCGCTCTGGTGCTCAAGCATGATTTGTCTAACCCCGACACCACCATGAATGAGCTCATCGCCGCCATCGATCACTTG
Organism: Paeniglutamicibacter sp. Y32M11; assembly: GCF_019285735.1. Lineage (GTDB taxonomy): Bacteria > Actinomycetota > Actinomycetes > Actinomycetales > Micrococcaceae > Paeniglutamicibacter. The sequence continues at coordinate 3,994,254 of NZ_CP079107.1, forward strand.
CTCCCATCCATCGAAGTAGTTGGGTCGCGAATCAACGACTGGGACATCTCGATCCTTGACACCATCGCCGACAACGCATCATGTGGACGGATCGTCACCGGCACCGTTCCGGTTCTGCCCTCAGCACTGGAGCTGGGCGCGGCAGGAATGGTCATGGAAGTCAACGGGAAAGTAGCGTCCGTTGGCTCGGGAGCCGCATGTCTCGGACATCCATATCGCGCTGCACTCTGGCTTGTGCGACGCATGGCCGGGCTTGGCAGACCCGTTCGCGCCGGGGAGATATTGATGACCGGAGCCTTAGGCCCCATGGTCAACTTCCCCCCGGGCTCAAACGCACTTGTAACCATTCAGGGCCTTGGCCAGGTCCGCATCACGCATGAGGAGAAGTAATGGAAAACCAGACACGTTGGCCCGTGGCCATCATCGGCTCGGGTAACATCGGCACCGACCTGATGATCAAGGTCATCCGCGGTTCCTCCCGGCTCGAGATGGGGGCCATGGTTGGCATCGATCCCGATTCCGATGGGCTGCGACGCGCAGCATCTTTTGGTGTTCCAACCACCGCCGAGGGCATCGAAGGACTGCTCAAACTACCGAATTTCAAAGACATTAAGGTGGTCTTTGACGCAACAAGCGCCTCGGCACACCGTGCAAACTGGGAGCTGCTCAAGGAAACCGGAGTTCGGGTACTGGACTTGACCCCGGCGGCCATCGGCCCCTCATGCATCCCGGTGGTCAACATGGAAGACCACCTAGAAGAGACCAATCTGAACATGGTTACGTGTGGAGGCCAGGCAACGGTTCCCGTGGTGGCCGCCATCTCTGAGGTAGCCGCGGTACGTTACGCCGAGATTGTCTCCTCGGTCTCCTCGCGTTCTGCCGGCCCCGGTACCCGAGCCAACATCGATGAGTTCACCGAAACCACCTCCGAAGCATTAGTTCAGGTCGGTGGAGCCGAAGAAGGTAAAGCCATCATGATACTGAATCCTGCCGAACCTCCCATGCTGATGCGCAATACCGTATATGCCCTAGTCGAAGGCGAACAGAACCACAACGCGCTGAAAGATTCCATCGAAAAGATGGTTGCCAAGGTGCAGAAATATGTCCCAGGCTACCAACTCAAGCAGGCAGTTCAGTTTGAAGTTTTCGGCGAGGGATCCCCGCTCTATCTGCCGGGTTCTGGCGAATTCCGTGGCACTCGCATCACCGTCATGCTCGAGGTCACCGGTGCGGCACATTACCTGCCGGCCTACGCGGGCAACCTAGATATTATGACGTCCGCCGCCATGGCCGTGGCCGAGCGTTGGGCCGAAAACGCCGGAATCAAAAACCAATTCGCCGAAGCTACTTTGCAGGAGGTAGGAGCGTGAGCAAGCTCTACATTTCCGACGTCACCCTGCGCGATGGCATGCATGCCATCCGCCACCAATACACGGTAGACCAGGCCGTTGCAATTGCCACGGCACTGGATCAGGCAGGAGTTTCCTCAATCGAGGTGGCCCACGGCGACGGCATCAACGGGTCCTCCTGTGTCTACGGCTTTGGCGCCCATACAGATTTGGAATGGATTTCGGCAGTCGCCGGGGCCGTCAAAAGAGCGAAGGTCGCAACCCTCGCGCTGCCGGGCATCGCCACCATTAGTCATCTCAAGGACGCCCGCAGCGCTGGCGCATCGGTGGTTCGCATCGCCACACATTGCACCGAAGCAGACGTCTCGGCCCAGCATATTGCCGCGGCCCGTAACCTGGGTATGGACACCGTTGGTTTCTTGATGATGTCTCACATGAGCCAGCCCGCAAATCTGGCTCAGCAGGCAAAACTAATGGAGAGTTACGGAGCCACCTGCGTATACGTAGTTGACTCAGGCGGTGCGCTGACCCCACGCGGAGTTGCCGAGCGCATCGACGCCTTCCGTAGCGTGCTGAATCCGGAAACAGAGATTGGCATTCACGCCCACGAGAATCTCTCACTGAGCATCGCAAATTCCCTCATCGCGGTTGAACACGGCGCCAACCGCGTCGATGCTTCGCTAGCCGGCATGGGTGCCGGTGCCGGTAATGCTCCGCTTGAAGCGTTCATTGCAGCGGCCGACAAATACGATTTTGAGCATGGCTGTTCACTTCCGATCCTGATGGATGCAGCAGATGATCTGGTCCGTCCGCTGCAGGACCGACCGGTTCGCGTTGACCGCGAAACCCTCTCACTTGGCTACGCAGGAGTCTACTCAAGCTTCCTCCGGCACGCGGAAACTGCCAGCCAGCGCTATGGAATCCCCACCACCGAAATCTTGATGGAACTTGGAAACCGCCGGATGGTCGGTGGTCAGGAAGACATGATCGTGGATGTAGCGCTAGACCTGCTGGACCAGAAGTAACCTTCCGCTCTACCCGGCATGCCGGCAGCACCGTCTGAAAGGAAAGACAATGAACGCAGTCAGTTTGGGGGACACACGCCCGACAATTGAGGATCCGATGGCTTTCCGCAATGTTCTAGGACATTTCCCCACCGGAATTGTTCTCATTACTGGTATTGCCGCTGATGGTGAGCCCGTTGGCATGATCGTGGGATCTTTTACCTCGGTCTCACTCGCTCCGCCATTGGTGGGTTTCCTGCCAACGGTTAATTCCCAGACCTTCAAACGGCTGCGCACGGCAAAGTCCTTCTGCGTCAACGTACTGGCAGGAGACCAAGAAGATATTTGCCGCCGTTTCTCCGGTCGCGCCGAGAACAAATTTGACTCGGTAACTTGGACACCATCCCCTTCCGGTGCCCCGGTACTCGAGGGTGTTGTAGCCTTCATCGACTGCACCTTCGAATCGATCTCAGACGCCGGAGACCACCACATTGTCGTTGGCGCGGTACGAGAACTCCAGGTATGCCGTCCCGTGGCACCGCTACTGTTCTTCCAAGGCGGTTATGGTCAGTTTGCACCGATGTCATTGCATGCCCCCTTTGAAACGGACCTTATTGCCGGGGTGCGACTAGCAGAGCAGGGCCGGGTCGAAATGGACTGGCTTGCCAAGTCCCTAGATGCCGAATGCACGGCCATGGCGGTGGTCAACGATCAGATGGCCGTCATGGTTGCTGGGACCGGTTCGTCCTGGGATGCCGAGGCACGGCTCGGGGAACGCATTCCGCTGATGCCTCCCATGGGTGAGCTATGCCTCGCTTGGGAGGACCAGGCAGCTATTCAGAAGTGGCTAGATCGGGCGTTGCCAAACGATGAATGTTCCCCGCATGAATACCGCGAACGACTACGGGCGGTACGCAAGCGCGGCTGGTCGGTGACCATGAAGAGTGACTACCAGGATGAAGAGGTCTTCGCCGCACTTCGCGAATATTCCTCGGGCCATTACACCCCCGCGCAGGAACGCCATATCCGCGAGGTTATTTCGCGAACCTCGAGCAGTTACGCTCCAATTACGCTGTTGGACGGAGAACTCTACGAGGTTGACTCGCTATTGGCTCCCGTTTGGGATTCGGTGGGCCAGGTTCGATTGGTGCTACGTATTACCCATTTGCCAAGCTCGGTCACCGCGCAGCAGATCACCGCGTGGGCAGACCAGTTGATGCTCACGGCAACAGCCATAAGCGTCGCCCCGGCAGCTCGCGGCTAATCACCGAATAATTATCGGCTCGTCAAGTCCAGGACGATGGTTCCATCCTGAACCTGACGAGCTACCCGGTACAACGCGGTGCTGATCAGATCCGCAAGCAGTGCCGGGTCCCAGATACGCTCCTCAATCTGTTTATTCAGCAGGCTACTTTCCAACAGCCGGAAAAAACACTCGGTAAAGTACTTAGCTAGATCCGCATGTTCGGGCTCTTCCAGCATGGGTGCAAACATCTTTTGGAACCACGACATCGTCATTTCGTAGGCATCTTGAATCACGAGTTTAAGTTCTTGACGTCCCGCGTAAACCTGATCCGATCGCTGCAACAGCAGTAGTAATCCCAGCGCCAATACGCCACCACCGGAACTTCCATTCAGCGACGACAGGATATAACCGCGAGTGAGGACAGACCAGTCGCCGTCGGCCGGACGTGGGTGAGATAGCTGGCGGGTCAGGGCCCACCTCTGGCAAGAGTTCTCGATCACCGTAGCGATCAGCTCATCCTTGTCTTTGAAGAACCAATACAAGGAGCTTGCCGGCAACCCAGCTTTTTCACAGACCCGAGCAATCGTGACGCCGTCGTAGCCAAGTTCCATGATGACGTCTTTAGTTGCCCGAACAAATACTTCCCGGCTTCCGTCCGGGGTCATCACGAATGCTTGCGGCTCGGACGCGGGCAGTTCTTCCAGTGGCCTTTCTGCTGCAATTTCAACAACACGACGAGCGATCTCATCAAGACACGCCGCAATTAGCTTGTTCAGCGGTTCGGCTTCTAAGCGTCTCAAGCCATCGAGGTTAAGCACTTCGGATTCCCTGATTCCAACGGTGAACTGGCCTAATAAGGTCGAGGCAAGGTCCTTTTGTTCCATGTCCGCGGGCCAGGTACGCTCCCACCACTGGGCTAACCATTCGACGCTTTCGCGCCGAATTTGCAAAAACCGGTCCCGTGCGAGGATTGGTTCTTGGGGGCGGGAAACGGCAAGTTGCAATCCCACACGCCAATATTCCATGTTTGCCCCCGCTGCAGGGGAACGAATCAACTCCGCATACAAGTCGTCTCGGCGCACCGTGCTCGGAGGCGTGTCAAGCCAATTAGGCAATCGTGAAGCTTGTATCCGGTAGGTATGCTCCAGAGCCGCGGCGATTAAGCTTTCCTTGTTGGCGAAGTGCCAATAGATGGAACTTGCTGACACACCGGTGGCTCTACGCACCATGGCTAACGTCGTTCCCGCATAGCCATGGTTAATGACCAACCGCATGGTTTCTTCTAGGATTCGAACCCGGGTTTCTTCACCCTGCAGATTCTTGCGGTCCGTTTTGCGCTGCAATTGAGATCACCCGTATCTTTCTGGCCGGATACCGGCTCCTTGCCCAGCCTAACCTTAGGCCGGGAAGGTTTCGTCACGAAGTATGTTCGCGCATCAACCCCGCGGGGTTCCAAGACACACGGTTCCGGTCAGGAAAGGCACTGCAAAACCGAGCGATGCACAAATGCCGAAGTCCGCGGAATTCCATGAATTTCCATGGAGTCCGCGGACTTCGGTGAGCAGTTTAAACTCCACTTACTTTCTAGCGGCTAACCTTGCCAAAAAGCGAAGCGATGGGCGCAAGAATCAACGGTCGTGCCGCAAACCAGCCACCCACAATGACTAACAGCGAGACAAAGAAAATCCAAAATCCGTACCAGTTAACCGCATCCTGACCGCCATACATGTGGTTCAAGTTGCGCAGCGCCCCGGTTGAAAGCACCAGCGCCACGTGCACGATGATGAATCCAACGAAGTAAAACATCACCGGCAGGTGGATGGCACGTGCGACCTCAATCGGATAGCACTTGCTCAACCTCTGGGCTTTGTTTGGCCAAGCATTGGACATCCTAAATCCGGTAAGCGCTGCCAGCGGAGCAGCGATAAAGATTGTGGCGAAGTAGGCAAGGACCTGCAGGCTGTTGTAGTTAACCCATCCATTCTCGGTGGGCCAATCCAGCGAGGAATACTGCAATACTGCCGAGAGCGCGTTGGGGAAGACTTCCCAGCTTGTCGGAACGACCCGCATCCATTGCCCCGTGGCAATCAGTAGCACCACAAAAAACGCCCCATTGACCAGCCATAGGATATCCAGGGACTGGTGTAGCCAGAGGGTGATACCAATTTTCGTGGGATTTTTGCCCCATCGAGCCGTCCAGGTTGCCGGTGGACGACGTTGCGTGCGGACCTGCCAGCCCGAACGAATGATTAGAACCATGAGGAAAATGTTGAAGAAGTGTTGCCAAGCAAGCCATGCAGGGAGTCCCACCGGCGCTTCGAGCGGCAATTCGGTCTCCCCTGGATACCGTGCCACAAAACTCTGTATCGATTCGGTAGTCATCAACCAGCGTGCAGTGAACACCACGACGGCAAGCAGTACCAGCAAAGCAATGGCCCACAAAGCTGCACGCCCGCTCCTGCTGTTCCGCATCTCTTCAAACGCCCCGATCTCGCGTGTCGGTGCACTAGGACTTACCGGATTCTTCGTGCCGCTCGTTGCCTTCGCCCGAGGCACGACGGTCACCGGCGCAGCGGTGCCAGCCACCTCACCAGCGGGTGCCAAAACCTCAGCGGCATTGTTGTGCTGGCTTGTTCCAGTGGTGTCTCCGGTGACACGTGGCAGCCCTCGGCGTCCGGTTTGCGGCGGCTCCGGGGTCGATGTTTTGCCGGATTCGGTTTCCACGCTACGTGCCGGCTCCGAGCCTTCGTCCGTGGCGGATCCGTTCTCGGTTGGTCGTGGCAAGCCACGCCGCCTCGGCGCGGCGGCCGGTGCCGGAATTGGTATCGGTTCTTGCGACGGAAGCTGTTGAGCGGCCGGGGTCTCGGAGCCTGCAGCGCCGGCGCTCGAAGTACGTGGGAGTCCCTGTCTGGCCATTTGGTTTAGCCTCGCTTTGCTTCGATTGCGGCGACCAGCTGGGGCACCACGGTAAAGATGTCACCAACCACGCCGAAGTCGGCGATTTCAAAGATTGGCGCGTCCGGGTCCTTGTTGATCGCGATGATTGTCTTAGAGGTCTGCATGCCAGCACGGTGCTGGATGGCCCCGGAAATGCCTAAAGCAATGTAGAGCTGCGGGGCAACGGTGACACCGGTCTGACCCACCTGCATGGCCTGCGGGACGTATCCGGCATCAACGGCGGCGCGTGATGCACCGATGGCGCCGCCCAGAGCGTCGGCGAGTCCCTCGACCATCGAGAAGTTCTCTCCCGAGCCAAGGCCTCGGCCACCGGAGACAACGATGTCGGCGCCGCGCAGCTCCGGGCGTGAAGAGGCCGCAGCGGTTTCCCGGTAAGCGGTAATTGTTGCGTCCGGGGTTCCGGATGCCACAACCGGAAACTGCTGAACATTCGAGGGCTGCGCGGCGGTCCGCAGATCCGAAGAGCCTTGGCGCAAGGTAATGACCAACGCGCCGCTGCTGGCTGCGGAGTCCACTAGATAGGCGCCGCCGTAGACCGAATGATGGGCAAAGACGCCCTCTTCGTCCCGCGCGATGCCTACCGCATCGAGGGCCAGGGCCGAACCGCTTCGTGCCGCGAAGCGGGCCGCTGCGTCGCGTCCGCGCATGGAGTTTGCCGTGAGTACCGCGTCGGGAGCCACTCTGGAGGCAGCAGCAGCCAACGCATCAACGGCGGGTACCACCACTGAGCTTGCAAGCTCATCGGTATCGACGACCAATACCTGCGAGGCGCCGAGGGCGGCAAGTTCGGTTCCGAGGCGTTCGGTATTGCCCGCCGGGGCGAGCACCAATGCCACGGCGGTGCCCACCGATGCTGCGGCGCCGATGAGCTCTGCAGCGCCGGAACGGAGCTGGCCCGACGGGGAAACATCGACGAGCACAAGAATTGAATTCGCTGGGTAGCCGTTCATGCTGCGCGTCCTTTGATGAGTTGGTTCTGGGCAAGGAATTCTGCGATTTGGTTTCCAGCGTCCCCGGCATCTTCAATGCGAATGCCGGCGTTGCGAGCCGGACGTTGCGCCGCTGAAATCACGATGGATCTGGCGGATTCTTCGTCAAGGACGATGCCAAGCTGGGCCAGGTTGAGGGTCTCAAACGGCTTCTTCTTGGCTGCCATGATGCCCTTGAAGTTAGGGAATCGTGCATCGGGTAGGGCTTCGGTCACCGAGATTACACCGGGCAGGTCAATGCTCGCCTCGTAGCTATCAAACTCGGTGTTGCAGCTTCCGGAAGCCGTCAGTTCATTGATCGTCACGGCACCCAGTGATGCCAGTCCTGCTACGCCAAGTAGCTCGGTGAGCATTGAGGGCAGGGCTCCGCCGCCACCATCGGTCGAGGCATTGCCGGCGATGAGCAGATCGAATCCAATGTGCCGGGTGGCTGCCGCAATTACCTGTGCGGTAAGGGTTAGATCGGCACCCAAGAGCGCCGGATCCTGCACGTGCACGGCACGGTCCGCGCCCATGGCAAGGCCCTTACGCAGGGTTGCCGGCAGGGTTCCGCCCTGGCCCATGGTGAGCAATATGACCTCGGTGTCCGCATTGTTCTCACGGTGGTTCAAGGCGACTTCAAGCGCGCGTTCGGTGATTTCGTCGAGCACCGGTTCGCTTGCCGACCGGTTCAACAGACCGGTCTCCAGATCCAGGGTGCGTTCACCATAGGTATCTGGAACTTCCTTCATCAATACGATAATTTTCACGCTGTGTCCTTCCTAAACTTTTCAGTGTCCAAGCCCTACCGGGCTGCGATGTTTTGCGGCCTCGCGCGGTTAGCTAAATACGGCGAGGCCTTCGGATATCACCGTGCGTTCTCCCACCGCGGCTTCAAAGCTGCCGCCGTCCCAAATACGCACCTCGATCTCGTCCCCGGGGAAAACTACCCCGGAGAAGCGGCCCGCAAACTCGGTAAGATCCGCCGGGTGTGCGCCAACCAAGCTGGCCAGCGGCAGCGTGGTTGCTGCCAGCGAAGCCAGTCCGTGAAGGATCGGGCGTTCCTGCCCAATGCGTGCGGCAGCCTGTGGGTCGATATGGATGTGGTGTTTGTCCCCGAGCAGGCGATAAAGCGCAGCCTGGTTTGGTTGGGTCTGCACGCTTGCCACTCCGCGTGGCGCTGCGCTGGGCACTGCCGATTTACCGGGGCCGCGTTCGCCACCAAAGCCACCAAAGTCAGGGGCAAAAATCTGCCAGGTGGCCTGGAAATAGTCACATTCAACAATGATGTTGAAAACCGCGGCGCTGCCCTTGTCCCACACTTCGCCAACCCGTGCGTTGAGCCGCAGTTCTCCGGAGCGCGGCAGTTCCTTGGCCACAAGCAATTCCTGGGAGCCGTGCACCGAGCGATTGTCGAACGCACCGGCCTGGGCCATCACGTCGGGGGCCCACTGGGCCAGGGTCAATCCGAAGGACGGAAGCACTCGTAACCGGTCTTCAAAGACCAGCTCTAGATCGTTGGCCGAGGCACCAATGGCCAGCGCATAAAGAATTGCCTCGTCCTGCGTGTAGCTTACGGTGCGCTCGCCAAGGTGTTTCCCGGCCCAGGCACCGGAGCCAAGCACTGCCTCGGGCAGCATAGTTCCCGCGCTCATGATGTTGCCACCGGGACCGGAGCCGCGCCGTATACGGGTTCCGGGGTGAGCGAACGCGCCAGCAGTTCCTCAATGGCCAATCCGGCGGAGACCGCATCCCAACGTTCTCCAGCATCGTGAGCTGGACCGTGATTCCAGCCCTCCTCGATGCAGATCTTTCCACCCTCGATTTCAATGACACGCCCGGTGACCTCGCCGGAAGTGCTTCCCGCCAGCCAGGCGACGATGGGCGAAACATTTGCCGGGTGCATAGCATCAAACCCGCTCTCGGGCACTGCCATGGCCTGCGCGAAGGCACCCTCGGTCATCCGGGTTCGCGCTGCGGGAGCAATCGCATTAACACGCACCCCATAACGGGCAAGCTCGTGAGCGGCAACCAGCGTCAACCCCGCGATTCCCGCCTTGGCAGCGGAGTAGCTGGCCTGCCCCACGCTACCTTGCAGGCCGGCTCCCGAGGAGGTGTTGATGACCCGGGCGTCGGGTGTGCGACCGGCCTTGGCTTCGTTGCGCCAGTACTCACTGGCGTGGCGCAATGGTGCAAAGTGACCCTTGAGGTGAACGCGGATGACCGCGTCCCATTCTTCTTCGGAGGTATTCACCAGCATGCGGTCTCGGACAAAGCCGGCGTTATTCACCAAGATATCCAGCCGACCATAGGTCTCGATGGCCTGGTGCACCATGGCGCCGGCCTGTTCAAAGTCTGCAACATCGGCACCATTGGCAATTGCTTCGCCACCAGCGGCGCGGATTAACTCGACCACCTCATGCGCCGGACTCGATGCCTCAACAACACCGTCCAGAGTGGTACTGAGGTCATTGACAACCACTTTGGCGCCCTGGCGCGCAAGCTCCAATGCATGTTCTCGTCCCAACCCACGGCCGGCGCCGGTCACAATGGCGACCCGTCCCTCACAAATGCCTGTCATATTCTTTCCTTCCTCCGGATTTGTTGCTCTGGATTGCCAGTGTACCCCGAACCAAGCAAGTGCTAGGGTAACAAACAAGCAAACGTTAGGAAGAGGAGCAAAAATGGCCATCAACTCAGCAATGCACAGCAACGGAATTCGCGTAGTCACCATGGATTACCCGCCGGTTAATGCACTTCCGGTGGCAGGATGGTTCGGCATCGGCGCGGCACTGGACGAAGCCAGTAAGGATCCGAGCACCCGCGCGGTGATCCTGCGCGCCGAAGGGCGTGGCTTCAATGCGGGCGTGGATATCAAGGAAATGCAGTCGACAACCGACTTCGACGCAATTTTGGGAGCCAATCGTGGCTGCTACGCCGCATTCAAATCAATCTACGAGTGCGCGGTCCCGGTAATTGCCGCGGTCAACGGATTCTGCCTCGGCGGCGGCGTTGGCCTGGTGGGCAACGCCGACACCATCATCGCCAGCGATACCGCCTACTTCGGCGTCCCGGAGGTCGACCGCGGCGCACTGGGCGCAGCAACTCACTTGGCTCGCCTTGTTCCCGCACATATGTTGCGCACCTTGTATTTCACTAGCCGTACCATCTCCGCGCAGCGACTGGCCGAACTTGGCTCCGTCGCAGAGGTCGTCTCCGCTGACAAGCTGGATGAGACGGCATTCGCCTACGCCGGCGAGATTGCTTCCAAGGATCCACGCGTCATGCGTGCCGCCAAGGAAGCCCTGAACTGCATCGACCCGATCGATGTCAATAAGAGCTACCGCTTCGAGCAGGGATTCACCTTCGAACTAAATCTCGGCGGTGTCGCCGATGAACTGCGCGACGAATTCGTCGCCACCGGAGCCTAGGGCCAATATGCCCAGCAAAGTCATTGACTCCACGGCCCTGAACGGCCTCTTTAGCGACGGAATGACCATCGGCATTGGCGGCTGGGGGTCACGACGCAAACCCATGGCCTTGGTAGCAGCGCTGATTCGTTCCGGTGCACGTAATCTGCGCATCGTTAGCTTCGGTGGGCCAGACGTCGGGATGCTGTGTGCCACCGGGCAGGTCAAGGAGGTCATCCACGGTTTTGTCACGCTGGATTCGATTGCCGTCGAACCACACTTCGCCGCGGCCAGGCAGGCCGGCAGCATCAAAACCGCCGAGCTGGACGAATCCATGCTGGTTTCCGGGCTCCGAGCCGCGGGCCGGCGCTTACCTTTCGAGGTCACGCGCTCCGGACTCGGCGCGGATGTATTGAGCGCCAACCCACAGATCCGCACCATCACCTCGCCCTATGAGGACGGCGAAACCCTCGTGGCCATGCCGGCGGTGCCGCTGGACCTGGCCTTGATTCATCTGAACCGGGCAGATCATCTGGGCAATGGACAGTGTCTAGGCCCCGATCCGTACGTCGATGACCTCTTTGCGCGCGCCGCCACGGTCACCATCCTGAGTGCCGAATCGGTCGTCAGCACCCGGGAACTTGTCGAGGGCCACCACCCGGCCACCCTGCTGCTGAACCGCACCATGGTGAGCCACGTCTTCGAAGCACCGGGCGGCGCACATTTCACCACGTGCCTCCCCGATTATCCTCGCAACGAGGAAATACAACGTGAATATGCTCGGTCGGCCAGCGACCCCGCCCTTTGGGAAGAATTCCGAGGTCGCTATATCAACGATGAGCACCACTGGATCCCGGAGGCCAGCAATGCCTGAAGCGACGCTAACCCAACTAACTCGCGCGGAAATTGCGGTTACCGCCTGTAGCGACTTATTCCGCGGGCAACGCAATATTCTGGCCAGTCCGGCGGGCATTATTCCCACCATTGGGGCACGACTTGCCGCGCTCACCCACGCACCGGAACTGATGCTCAGTGACGGCGAATCGAGAATCTACGAAAATGTACCGGGGCTGGAGGACGTCGGAGTTCCGGGCGGTTACCTTCCCTACAGTGAACTCTTTGAACTGATTTCCGCCGGCAAACGCCATGTGGTGATGGGCGGTGCGCAAATCGATAGGGAGGGAAATCATAATTTTTCTGCCATCGGTCAGCACACCAAGCCACATCGGCAACTTCTGGGTTCGCGCGCTGCTGCGACTAATACCATCAATCACACCACCAGCTACTGGATAGCTAAGCACAGCCGACGGTCCATGGTGGAGCACGTGGATTTTGTCACCGGCGTAGGCCGCAACCGCGCCGAAGCCGGCGGAACCCACGCGGCTCGTTTCCACCACGTGCATCAGGTGGTGAGCAACCTTGGCGTCTTTGATTTCAGTGGACCCGCAAACACCATGTCAGTGGTTTCGATGCACCCCGGCGTCAGCGTGGAAGAGATCATCGAATCCACCGGATTTGAACTCAATATTCCCGCTTCGGCGCCCTCCACCCGCCTGCCAGATGCGCGGGAGCTACAACTCATCCGCGAGGTCCTAGACCCGCTCCAACGCAGAGAAAAAGAGGTTCGACCTTGAGCACCGAGAATCGTATTCGCACGGCGCTGACCGATCTGGTTGGCATCGATCACCCGGTCGTGCAGACCGGCATGGGCTGGGTCGCCGGACCACGCTTGGTCACGGCCACCGCCGAGGCCGGAGGCCTGGGCATCCTCGCCTCGGCAACCATGACCTACGAAGAGCTTGAGAAAGCAATTGTCGAGACCAAGAGCCGAACCGATAAGCCCTTTGGGGTAAATCTACGTGCCGATGCCGCGGACGCCATGGAGCGGGTTAACCTGCTGATCAAGTACGGAGTGAAGGTGGCATCTTTCGCGCTGGCACCCAAGCGCGAGCTGATTGACAAGCTCAAGGAAAACGACGCCGTGGTCATCCCGTCGGTCGGCCTGCCACGCCACGCGGAAAAGGTCGCCTCCTGGGGTGCCGACGCGGTCATGATTCAGGGTGGCGAGGGCGGTGGACACACCGGAGCCACACCCACCACGCTGCTCCTGCCGACCGTGCTTGATGCGGTGGATATCCCGGTGATCGCCGCCGGCGGCTTCTTCGATGGACGCGGTCTGGCCGCAGCATTGGCCTACGGCGCTGCAGGTATCGGCATGGGCACTCGTTTCCTGCTCACCAGCGACAGCGCGGTCCCCGAACACATCAAGCGCCGCTATCTGGAGTTCGGTTTAGACGGCACCGTTGTGACGGCAAAGGCCGACGGGATGCCGCACCGATTGCTACGCACCGAATTCATCGATGGGCTGGAATCTGGTTCGCCGATCGGCAGGTTGCTGGGCACTGCACGACGCACAATGCAGTTCAAGGAACTTTCCGGCCAGTCGTGGCTTGGGCTCGCCCGTGATGGGCTGAGCATGAAGCGCAGCAGCGGACGTAGCATCGGTCAGATGATGCTTGCCGCTAACACCCCGATGCTGCTCAAGGCGGGTCTGGTGGATGGTGATGCCCGGGCAGGCATGCTGGCCTCGGGCCAAGTTGTTGGCGTCATCGATGACCTGCCAAGCTGCGAGGAGCTCATTGAGCGCATCATCGATGAAGCAGTTGAGCGGCTTTCGGTCGCGAGTTCCAGTGTGCGGAATCGTCACGGGTCGCCTGCCTGATCACCGAGTAGGCACCGCCAACAGGCCCTGCGCACAGCCTGGCCATGCCTGCCTCGTGGCCCGCCAAAGCCGCCCCGGGCAAGGGCCGCAAATGCAATGGACTGTTCCCAGCGTGGAAGCCAGGAGCCCCAAAAGGCCGGTTCCTGCATGTCATCACAGGCAGAAAGCTATTTTTGGGATATGAACAGCTCTTCAAACAAGTAACCGATCGACCTGACTTTCCAGAAGAAGGGCCACCGTGGCGATAACGTCGCGGAGAACAGCATCGCAATGATCCACGATCTGCGGCTCGAGGCCTCGGAGCTTTCGACATGACTGTGGCTCTCCGGCGGGTCTCCACGCAGACTGATTCCAAACCTGCCGTGAAGATCAAGGGCGACAAGTCCGTTGGTATCGATCATTACGAGCGTTGCGCTGCGACTTTCCAGACGGAACTGACGATGCGCATGAACGGAGCTGGCGATCAGTTTCCCGTCATTGTCACCATAGGCAAGCAAACTTTCGACTGGCTAGCCCGCGTCACGAAGGACAAGCGCATCACTTAAGTCGTGGACCAGGTACTCGGCGATGGAGCCCGTGAATGTGTGGCGCTCATGGACCACTACACGTTTGGCAACGGCAGCAACGTAGGTAGTCCGGTTTCTCTCCAGGAGTAGTGGATAAGGTTCTCAACGAAAAATAAGACCGCACTTCGACTCGGATCCGCAAAAGACCGTGGATTTGCCGATGCATCCTAAGCGCCCCAGCAGGTCCACGGTCCTTCCACTCACTTTTTAGAGCCGTTCGATGATGGTGACGTTGGCCTGTCCGCCGCCCTCGCACATCACCTGTAGGCCAAAGCGGCCCTCGGTGCGTTCGAGTTCATTGAGCAAGGTAGTCATTAATCGGGTCCCGGTGGCACCGATCGGGTGGCCCAGCGCGATGCCGCCACCGTTGACGTTGACCTTTTCGCGTTCGATGCCCAGTTCTTGCATCCAGGCTAGGACCACCGGCGCGAATGCCTCATTGCATTCAAAAAGGTCAATATCGTCAACGCTCATGTCGGCACGTTCAAGTGCGTACTTGGTGGCGCGGATGGGGCCGGTGAGCATCCAAACCGGGTCATCGGCACGCACCGAGATATGGTGAATTCGGGCACGCGGTTTCAGTCCGTGCTCATCTACTGCCTTTTGCGAGGCGATCAGCATGGCGCTGGCGCCGTCACAGATCTGCGAGGCTACCGCGGCGGTCAGTCGTCCGCCGGCGGAAAGCACATCGAGGGACGCCATCTTTTCCAGGGTGGTCCCCCGGCGGATGGTTTCATCCGCTTTCAGCCCATTGAGCGGAACAATTTCCGCATCAAAACGGCCCTCATCGACCGCTGTTGCGGCACGTTGGTGGCTTTCGAGCGCAAACTGTTCCATGGTTTCGCGGGTAACATCCCACTTTTCCGCGATCATTTCCGCGGCGCGGAACTGCGAGACTTCTTGGGTGCCGTAGCGTGCCACCCAGCCCGGTGATTCGGCAAACGGGGTGGTGAACCCGAAGGCAGAACCTGCGATCATGGCGGCTGAGATCGGGATTGCCGACATGTTCTGCACGCCTCCCACAACGATCAAGTCTGCAGTCCCGGACATCACGCCCTGCGCAGCGAAGTGCACCGCCTGCTGGCTGGAACCACACTGACGGTCGATGGTTACTCCCGGAACATGATCCGGTAGGCCAGCAACTAGCCACGCGGTGCGGGCAATGTCACCCGCTTGCGAACCAAGGGTGTCGGTGCAGCCAAAAATAACATCGTCAACCGCACCCGGGTCAATTCCGGTGCGTTCCATCAGCGCGGAAATCACGTGTGCCCCAAGGTCTGCGGAGTGGATCCCTGCCAGGGAACCTCCGCGGCGCCCCACCGGGGTACGTACCGCATCAATAATGTAGGCTTCGCTCACTTTTCTTACTCCCTTTATGCCTGTTGGCTGCTTACCGGCACAACTTCACCGGTCATGTACGAGGAATAGTCGCTGGCCAGGAAGACCATGACGTTGGCAATTTCCCAAGGTTCGGCTGCACGCCCGAATGCTTCACGTGAGGTGAGCTGCTCGAGCAGTTCCTCGGAGGTGACCTTGGCCAGGAATGGGTGCATGGCTAGGGACGGGGCCACCGCATTGATGCGGATTCCGTGTGGAGCAACGTCCAACGCCGCGGAACGGGTCAGCGCCATGACACCCGCCTTCGCCGCAGCGTAGTGGGCCTGCCCTTCTTGGGCACGCCAGCCGATGACAGACGCGTTGTTGATGATGACGCCCTTGGTATTGTTCCTGACCATGCGCTGGCTTGCCGCGCGGACCGAACGGAAGGTCCCGGTCAGCGTGACATTCAGGACCTTATCCCACTGGTCGTCTTCCATCTCGAGGATGGAAGCGGTACCCCCGAGCCCGGCATTGTTGATCATGACGTCGACCCCGCCGGCGTCTTCTGCGACGTCCAAGAGGGCTTGGACCTGCGCTTCAACGGTGACGTCGCATACCGCGAAGCGCACACGTTCGGCACCGAATTCTGCCCCTAGTTCGAGTGCTGATGCTTCGAGTCTTCCGGCATGGGTGTCCCCCAAGACCACCAGTGCAGCGCCCTCCTCGAGACAGCGGCGCGCGGCCGCTGCTCCGATCCCAGCCCCTGCCGCGGCGGTGATGACCACGCGGCGCCCGGTAAGCAGGCCATGGGCTTGAACGTACTCTGGAGCTGGTTGTGCCATGCGTGTCACTGTCATACTCGTGCCTCCTTGGGTAGGCCGAGCACACGCTCGGCAATAACGTTTCGCTGGATTTCATCCGAACCGCCGTAGAGGGTGTCGGCACGGCTAAAGAGATAGAGAGCTTGAAGCTCATCGAGCTGGTACGGGGCTTCGGCGACTGTTAGACCACCGGCCCCGGCAACTGCCATGGCCAGTTCGCCCAGCGAGCGGTGCCATGGCGCCCACAGCAGTTTGGTGATTGAGGCTTCGATGCCCTGTTCGCCGCTGAGTGTGCGTAGTCCGTGCATGCGCAGCATATCCAGCCCCATGTGGGCTTGGACGATCTTGTCCTGGATAAGCGGGTCATTGATGGCACCATTGCGACGGGCTAGATCGATGATGACCTGAAGCTCGCGCTGGAAAGCAATCTGTTGGGCAAGTGTGGACACTCCGCGTTCAAATCCGAGTGTTCCCATGGCCACCGACCATCCGGCACCTGCTTCGCCGACGACTAGATCTTCGTCGGTTGTGGCACCGTCAAAGAAGACCTCATTGAATTCGGAGGTACCGGTCAGCTGCAGGATCGGCTTGATTTCCACCCCTTGCTGATCCATCGGGACCAGCAAGTACGACAGTCCCTGGTGCTTTTTTGACCCCACTTCGGTGCGTGCAATGACAAAGCACCAGTTCGCCGTGTGCGCCAGCGACGTCCAGACCTTCTGCCCATCAATGATCCATTTGCCGTCTTCCAGCCGTGCCTTGGTAGCAACCGCGGCAAGGTCCGAACCGGCACCGGGTTCCGAATATCCCTGACACCAGAGATCTTCAACGGCAATAATGCGGGGCAGGAAACGGCCCTGTTGTTCCGGGGTGCCAAACGCAATCAGCGTGGGGCCAAGAAGCTCCTCGCCGAGGTGGTTGACGCGAGCCGGTGCGTTGGATCGCGCGTATTCCTCATGGAATATGACCTGTTGCTGCAGGCTCAGGCCACGTCCACCGTATTCCTTGGGCCAGCTGACACAGCTCCAGCCGTGTGCCGCGAGGTGGCGGTTCCATTGTAGGCGTTCTTCAAAGGCTTCATGCTCTCGGCCCGACCCGCCCAAGCCGCGCAGCTGCGCAAAATTCCCAACAAGATTTGATTCGAGCCATTGGCGGATCTCTTGCCGAAACTCGTTGTCTTGAACCGAATAGTTCAAATCCACGGCTTTCCCCTCACTCTCGATTTCCATTGGTCAGATGTTCAAACTCCGCTTATGCTAGCAAACCAAGCACTTGTTTGGTTAGTCTAGTCTCAGACAAGTTTTTCAGTTGACCAAGTCAGGCAGGAAGGGAGCGTAGCGATGAGCGAGAACAACATTCAAGACGTCGTCACCTACGAGGTGCGCGGAGCCACGGCGATCGTGAGGCTAAACCGGCCCGAATATCGAAATGCACAAAATTCGAAGGTGACCTACGCGCTGGATTCGGCGTTCACCCAGGCAGTCAACGACGACGCGGTGAAGGTAATCGTGCTGGCCGGAAACGGGAAGCATTTCAGCGCCGGACATGACATTGGAACCCCCGAGCGAGACGCCGACCAAAGCTTCGAGCGCAAGGCAGTGATGTGGTGGGATCATGTGGGTACCGAGGGCGTTGACTCCAGGTTTGCCCGGGAATCCGAGGTCTATCTGGGGATGTGCCGACGCTGGCGCGAAATCCCCAAACCCTTGATCGCCATGGTTCAGGGTGCCTGCATTGCCGGCGGGCTCATGCTGGCGTGGTCATGCGATTTCATCATCGCCAGCGAAGATGCCTTCTTCTCCGACCCGGTAGTACGCATGGGCATTCCCGGCGTCGAATACTTTGCCCACCCCTGGGTCATGAACCCGCGGGCCGCCAAGGAATTCCTCTTCACCGGGGATCGTTTTAGCGCACAGCGCGCCCACGACTTGGGCATGGTGAACCATGTGGTTCCGGCCGAAAAACTCGAGGAGACCACACTTGAGATGGCAGAGCGCATCGGCGCCATGCCGCGACTGGGCCTTGCCCTAGCCAAGAAGGCAGTCAATCAATCCGAGGACCTGCAGGGCATGCGTGCCGGCATGGACTCGGTTTTTGGGCTGCACCACGCGGCCCATGCACACAACGCAGAGGTCGGCAAGGATTCGCTGGCCGGAATGGGAGCCAAAAGCATGCGTGAGGCGGCCGCACGATCATGAACACCGACACCATGAACCTTGATTTAACCGAGGAACAAATTGCCTTTGCCGCGCAGGCTCGTGCCTGGCTCACCGAGCATGTTCCGGTAACACCACTGCCCTCCATGGATACCGCCGCGGGCTTTGCCGCCCACCGCGAATGGGAGGCCGAACTTGCCCGCGCCGGCTGGTCAGTGGTTTCGTGGCCCGAGGAATTCGGTGGCCGCGGAGCCGGACTCATCGAATGGGTGCTCTTCGAGGAAGAGTACTACCGTGCGGGGGCGCCAACACGCGTCGCACAAAACGGCATTTCCCTCCTCGCGCCCATCCTCTTTGGGCATGGTACCGACGCACAGCGCGAACGTTTCCTGCGCCCCATGACCGATGGTTCACTCATCTGGGCTCAGTCCTGGTCCGAACCCGGTTCCGGCAGCGACCTGGCGTCCATCCGAAGCACCGCACGACGCGATGCGGAACGTGGCGGTTGGATTCTCAACGGCCAAAAAACCTGGAGTTCGCGTGCCCCTTGGGCAGATCGCGGATTCGGGCTCTTCCGTTCGGACCCCGAGGCACAGCGTCACCGCGGCCTCACCTACTTCCTCTTCCCCCTCGATGCCGATGGCATCACCATCCGTCCTATCGCGCAGCTTGATGGCACCACGGGATTCGCCGAAATCTTCTTTGACGACGTCTTTGTTGCCGATGAAGACGTGCTGGGCGACCCGGGTGATGGGTGGCGGGTAGCCATGAGCACTGCCGGTAATGAGCGCGGGCTTTCACTACGTTCCCCGGGGCGCTTCTGCGCCGCCACCGACCGTTTAATTGAACTCTGGCACACCCATCAGGACCAGGAACCATATGCGCAGGATGCGGTGGTGGACGCGTGGATCAAATCCGAGGCCTACCGCCTATACACCTGGGGTACCGTCAGCACCCTGCAAGACGGCGGCGATGTGGGAGCCGAGGGCAGCGTGAACAAGGTGTTCTGGTCTGAGCTGGACATTGCCCTGCACGGTACCGCACTGTCCCTGTTGGGTCCCAAGGCAGAACTCCGTGGTCCCGAGGCCGTGTCCGGCGGTCGCTGGATCGAGGACTACATCTTCTCCCTTGGCGGTCCCATCTATGCGGGAACCAACGAAATTCAACGCAACATCATCGCAGAACGTCTACTTGGCCTGCCCCGTGGCGGCGACGGAAGGAAAACGTCATGAAATTCGTGATTAGCGACGAACAACGGGCCCTCGCGGAGGCCATTGATCAGGTCATCGAGGGCGCCGGCGGCACCGGAATTGCACGCACCTGGGCCGTCGGCGAGCTGGTTCCCGGTCAAGAACTCTGGTCACAGCTCGCCGAACTCGGCCTCTTCGGTTTATGCGTCGATGAGACCGAGGGCGGCATGGGAGGCACCCCTGTGGATCTCGTGGTGGCCTTCGAACGGTTGGGTTACCACGCGGTTCCCGGACCCTACCTCGAATCCGCGGCGCTGCTCCCCGACTTGGTGGACCCCACCATTCGCGCGGGGCTTGTGGATGGCTCGGTCATCGCCACCGCCGCAGTTCCCGGACTACTCACCTATGCGCTCGATTCCGCAGTCAGCACCCACAGCTACATTGTGAACCCGGATTCCATCTGCCCTGCCAGGGCGGGCAACCCAATGGATTCCATCGATGAGACCCGCACGCTCAGCGAGTTGCATGCGGCAGATTCCGCAGTCACGCGTGATCCGCAACTGGTGGCTACCGCCATCGACAGGGCAACGCTCTGCTGTGCCGCGGTCTTGTTGGGCGCCGGCGAACGACTGCTCCACGAAGCTATCGAGTACGCAAAGATCCGCCGGCAATTCGACCGCGCCATTGGTGAGTATCAGGCGCTCAAGCACCAGCTGGCCGACGTGCGGGTGGCACTGACCTTTGCCCGTCCATTGATCAATGGCGCGGCGCTTGACCTGGGGAGCCTGACTGGCCCGCGCAGTGTCTCGGCCGCCAAGGTTGCCGCGGGCGACGCCGCACTGCTTGCCGCCCGCATAGCGCTGCAAGTTCATGGGGCCATTGGCTACACCCAGGAACACGATCTGAGTCTGTGGATTACCCGCGTGCATGCACTTTTGGGCGCCTGGGGCACCGCTCGCTATCATCGCAACCGCGTGGCGTCCTTCATCCTGTCTCCCGTTGCCCAACTAGTCCCGAGTGTGTGAGGACGTCATGGATTTTTCACTAACCGACGAACAAAACGAACTGGTCAAGACGCTTCACGCGGTGCTGGGTCGCCACGCCGGTTCTGCGGCCGTCCGGCAGGGCGCCGCATCGGAGCTTGGCTATGACAAGGAACTCTGGCGTCTGCTTGCCGAGGAGATCGGAGTTGCCTCACTGGCCATTCCCGAAGAGTACGGCGGCGCGGGCTGCAGCTGGATCGAAACAGGTCTTTCCTTGGAGGTGCTGGGCTACCATCTGGCACCCAGTCCGCTATTGGCCTCCGGGGTTCTGGCAACAGCTACACTGCTGGAGTCGGGGGATGCCGATGCCAAGGAACGGCTGCTGCCAGGGATCGCCGAGGGCAGCAGCATCGCGACGCTGGCATGGGCCAACCGGCAGGGCCAGTGGGGCACCACGAGCAGCGACATCGCCGCAACGCATCACGAGCAGTGGACGCTTAATGGAACCGCAACCCTGGTACTCGACGGGCAATACGCAGACACCGTCTTGGCTGTTGCTTCCACTCCGGCGGGCATCGGGATATTTGAGGTGCTCGATACCCAGAGCATTGATCGGGTCCACACCCCGGCCATGGACACCACACTGAGTTTTGCAACCCTGCATTTCGAAAATATCGCCGCCCGACCACTCCTGTTGGATGCAGCTGAGACGCTGGAAAGAATCCGGGACATTGCCTTGGTTGCGCGCGCTTGCCTGCAGGCTGGTACCGCGCGACGAGGTCTGGACATGACGGTCGAGTATTCGACTCAACGGGTCCAGTTCGGCCGACAGATTGGTTCCTTCCAGGCACTCAAGCACCGCATGGCAGACATGTTGGTGCAGGTCGAGACCTCGCGCACGGCGGCCTGGGCCGCTTCCTGGTCCGCCGGCACCGGGGCCGCGGACTTGCCCGAGCGAGCGGCATCTGCCGCAGCGTGGTGCTCCGATGCGCTTGACCACATCGCCTCCGAATGCGTGCAGTTGCATGGTGGCATTGCCATCACCTGGGAGCATGATGCCCAACTGCTGTTCAAGCGGGCCCACGCAACGGCTCAGCTCTTTGGTCAGGCACGCTACCACCGGCAGCGTTTGGCGACCTTAGTGGGGATTCGCGCGGCCTAGTCGGCAGAAGTTCCGGTGTGCGGTGTTCGCCTAGGTCCGTGGGGTTTCCGCGGACACCGCAGCTGCCGGCTCCGGCTAGGCTGTCGAGCCACCATCGACCACGAAGTCCTGGCCAGTGCAGTAACTGCTGGCATCGCTGGCCAAGAACGCGACCATCGTCGAGATTTCTCGCGGCTGCCCCACCCGTGGAATCGGGTTTTGGGTGATCATGCCAACTCCCGCGCGGGTACCTGGATCGCTCATGACGGTGTCAACGGCGCCTGGACAGATGGTGTTGACCCGAATTCCATACCCTGCATATTCGCGCGCCATCGATTTGCCAACCCCGCGCAACCCCCACTTCGACGCCACATAGGGAGCCCTGCCCGAGTAACCAACTAGTGCAGCGGTTGAGGCGATGTTGATGATCGATCCGCCATGTTCGCGCATGGCCGGCAGCACCGTCTGCATGCCAAGAATCGGACCTACCAGATTGATATCCAGGGTTTTGCGTAGTTGTGCTTCGCTGGTTTCGGCAAGCTCGCCCACCGGAGCGATACCCGCATTGTTAACCAATACATCGATGCCGCCAAAGTTTTCCATGGCAGCGTCAACGATCTTGATCCAGTCGACAAGCGAGCTGACATCATGGCCTAGCGCGATGCCGTTGCCTCCTAGCGTCCGGTTAAGCACTTCCAGATTGGCCGTTTCAAGGTCGGTGAGCACTAGCTTGGCACCGAGTTCGTGGAGCATTCGAGCATGCGAAACTCCCTGCCCGCCAGCGGCACCGGTGATCACGATGACCTTGTCTTTCAGGTCGATGATCGGGTCAGTTTCCATGTGATTTCCTCCAGAGATTTTTTCGTGAATACGGGCGGAAAGTTGGCACCAGCAACTGCGCTGTAGGGCCAATCCTGATAGTTGGTACGGGCCTGCCGAACTTCTCCGATCATGCTAGCCTTACAGCCAAGCGAGCGCTAGGTTTATTATTTTCGGAGAGACGAGGGAAATCACATGCCAGACAAACGAATGGAACTCAGTGACGCGGTCGCGTCAATTGAGTCTGGAATGACCATCGGCATCGGTGGCTGGGGTTCGCGGCGCAAGCCCATGGCGATTGTTCGTGAACTGCTACGTAGTGATGTCAAGGACCTCACCGTGGTTTCGCTCGGCGGCCCGGATGTCGGGCTATTGGTGGCCGCGGGCAAGGTGCGCAAGTTGATCTATGGTTTCGTCACCCTAGATAGCATCCCGCTGGATCCACTGTTCACCGCGGCCCGCGAACGCGGCGAGCTTGAACTGCAGGAATACGACGAGGGCATGTTTGTTACCGGGCTACGTGCGGCAGCAAACCGACTTTCCTTCCTGCCCACCCTGGCAGGCATCGGATCGGATGTGCTTGCCGCGAATCCGCACCTCAAGACCATCAAATCCCCATACTCGGACGACGAATACGTGGCCGTCCCGGCCATCACCATGGATGTTGCCTTAATCCACGCCAATCGCTCCGACACGGCCGGGAACATCCAGTTCCTGGGCCCGGATCCGTACTTTGATGACTTGTACGCAATGGCCGCGACCCGGACCTTTGTCAGCACCGAAAAGATCGTTCCCACCGAGAACCTGCTCGACGAGGGCTCTTTCCACACCCTGATGCTCAGCCGCATGTACGTCACCGGGGTTATTGAAACCCCCAAGGGTGCACATTTCACTACCTGCGAGCCCGATTACGGTCGTGACGAGCTCTTCCAGAAGCACTACGTGGCCTCGGCCAAGGATCCGGCCGCTTGGGATGCCTTTACGGCGGAATTCCTCTCCGGCGACGAGGATGCCTTCCATGCGGCAGTTGAGCGTTTCCATGCAGAACAGGAGAAGTCCCTTGTCTAACGACGTCACCATTGCCGAGATCTGCGTTGCCGCTTGCTCGGATATCTACCGCGACTCCGGCGAACTATTGGCCCATGCGGTGGGCATCATCCCAACCATTGGCGCACGTCTGGCCAAACTCACCCACTCACCGGACATTATTCTCAGCGACGGCGAGGCGTTCATGATGAGTGAGCCGCCGGAATTGGGTAAGTCCGCGGCCCACGGTGGAACCATCGAGGGCTGGGCACCGTTTAGTCGCATCTTCGACATCGTGGCCACTGGCCGCCGGCAAAGCATCATGGGTGCCAGCCAGATTGACCAGTACGGAAACCAGAACATCTCGCTCATTGGCGATTGGAAGAAGCCCAAGCGCCAGCTCATCGGCGTACGCGGCGCGCCCGGCAACACCGCCAACCACCGTGTTGACTACTGGATTGCCCGCCACAGCTCGCGTCTGTTCGTTGAGTCGGTGGACATGGTTTCGGGCGTGGGGAACGACCGGGCGAAGGCCGCCGGGTTGAAGCACCACCACCTGGGCGTGATCATCACCAACCTCGCCGTGCTCGACTACGACGAGAACGGTCGGGTCAAGGTTCTTTCGGTGCACCCGGGAGTGGACCCACAGGAAGTCACGGACAATACCGGGTTCCCGCTGGATGCCTCCAACGCACCGGAAACCCGCCTGCCCACCGACGCGGAGCTGCTTCTGATCCGCGAAGTTATCGACCCCCGCGCAGTTCGCAATCGAGAGGTTCCGGTGCCGCAGCCGGTCGGTTAACACACCAAGCCGCGGAGCCGGGTCGAGAAACTGCCAAGGTAGTTTCTCGACCCGGCTCCGCCACGTGTGCGACCACGATGAGGCAGCAACACTACTGTCCGGCGGGCTCCGGACTCTCCACCGTTGCGCCCCCGGCCATCGGAACGTTGCTGAGGTCAAGCCGTACCGCGATAAGCCCGCAGAAGCTGGAATGCCGCGACCCTGCATATGCCGCAGGCCACCTACTTCGGCGCTCCTGCCCACTCCTGCGACGCGCTGGCCACCGTCTGCTCAATAGATGATCGAGCAGCGGGGGTGCCGCGCATCGGATAAGCAACGATGCGTGGAACCCGATTCACGTCCAAAGACGACGCGCACCGCAGGAACAGATTCCTGCGGTGCGCGTTTCGTCTGTCGCTCGTTGTTGCCAGATGCCTAGTTCAAGCGCTCCAGCACCAGAGCCATGCCCTGGCCGCCCGCCACGCACATGGTCTCCACGGCAAACTGCTCGTCGCGTTCTTGCAGGGCGTGGATCGCGGTGGTGGTCATGCGGGCGCCGGTCATGCCGAACGGATGACCCAGGGCAATCGCGCCGCCATTGACGTTGACCTTGTCCGGGTCGATGCCGATGTCATCAATCGAGGGCAGCACCTGGGCGGCGAAGGCCTCGTTGAGTTCCATGATGTCCATGTCCTTGATCGACATCTTGGCGTTGGCCAGGGCACGCTTGACCGCCCCCACAGGGCCCAGTCCCATGAGCTCAGGGGTCATGGCGGCCACGCCGGTGGAAACGATGCGGGCCAGTGGTTTGAGACCTAATTCGTTGGCTTTGGTGTCACTCATGATCACCAGTGCCGCCGCACCATCGTTCAACGGGCAGCAGTTCGCCGCTGTCACGGTTCCATGCTCGCGGAACACCGGCTGCATTCCCGCTAGCTTCTCCAACTGCACTCCGGCACGCGGCCCGTCATCTGTTGAAACAACTGTTCCATCGGCAAGTGTTACCGGGGTAATGTCCTTGGCCCAGAACCCGCGGGCCGCTGCTTCTTCTGCCTTGTGGTGGCTGCGCACCGCCCACTCGTCCTGTGCCGCGCGTGAAACGTCGCGCAGCTGTGCAACGTTCTCGGCGGTATCCCCCATCGCGATATAGATATCCGACAACTCTCCCTTGAGCCGAGGATCGCTCCAGCGGGAGCTGGCATTCTCGTTCAGCGCCTTGGTGCGGTCCATGGCCGCGAAGAACGCAGGGTTCTTGGTATCGGGCATGCCGTCGGACTTGCCCTGGCCGAAGCGCGAGACGGTTTCAACACCGGCGGAAATGAATACATCGCCTTCCCCTGCCCTGATCGCATGGAACGCCATGCGGGTGGTCTGCAGGGAAGAGGAGCAATAGCGATGCACCGTGGTTCCCGGCACCGAATCGAGCCCGAGCTGCATTGCGACCATGCGAGCAATGTTATAGCCCTGCTCACCGGCGGGCTGAGCACAGCCCATCATCAAGTCATCGATGGTGTTGGCATCGAGTTCGGGTACCGCGGCAAGTGCGGCCCGCACCATCTGTGCCGCAAGATCATCACCGCGCATTTCACGCAGGGAGCCCTTAAATGCCCGTCCGATCGGCGAACGTGCCGCGGAAACGATGACTGCCTCGGTCATGAGTGTGCTCCTTCTACTTCAAGTTCCAGTGGTTTCAGTTCATCGGCGTTGGGTGTGTGCGCCAGGAATGCCGGCCACTCCCCGCCGCCGTCCACATCCAGCACCGCGCCGGTGATGTGGGATGCCAGATCAGAGGCGAGCATGACGCAGGCAGCGCCGATCTCACCCGGGGTAGCAAGCTGTCCGCGCGGGATGGTTGCCGCTACTCGGCCAAAGCTTTCCTCGTCACCGTAGTGTTCAAGCGCGCCATCGGTGGCGACCAATCCGCAGCTGACGGCGTTAACGCGGATGTGCGGTGCCCACTCAACGGCGAGGCTTCCGGTCAGGCTTTCCAAGGCGGCCTTGGCCGCGCCGTACACCGCGGTGCCCGGGCTGGGGCGACGGGCACTGATGGAGGTGATATTCACGATGGAGCCCTTCTCAGGCTGGCGCATCATCACCGGCAGCACTGCGCTGGCCACGTGTGCGGCCGAAAGGAAATTCAGCTCCGTGATTGCCTGCAGGTATCGGGCCGAGCCCTTCTCGAAGCGGCCGAAGGGTGAACCCCCAGCGTTGTTCACTGCGACGTCGATGCGGCCACGACGGCTTTGGACCTCAGCTACCCATTCCTGAACCTGTTCGGCATTGCGCACATCCAGCTGGGTGAAGTGCACCGATGGATGCTGGCGGATTCCTCCGGCCCCGGGGACGCTGCGTCCACAGATCTCCACGACGGCTCCCGCATCAAGGAAAGCCTGAGTGATTCCGGCACCCACGCCGCGGGCACCGCCCGTGACGAGCACTACCCGATCCTTAAGGTCAATAACGATTGACATCGTTTCCCTGCCCTTCTTACTCGACGGTGGGCTTGGCGGAAATCACCAACCCAACGTGTGCTGATAGTTGACTGCGTGTGAAGGCTGGTCGTCGCGCTGAACCACTCTTGCTGCGGTTCCGATCGCGGTGCCGGCCGGTTCCCGCCTAGTTCATGGGCGGGCCGGATCTGAACGTGACCTTTTCTCCTCACAATCAATCGTCTACCTAACGCTTGCTACATTGAGCATAAAGGCTTAATCTCTCAATACCAAGCATGCGTTTGTTTGGTACGCAATATTTTTCAGACAGAGCACGTCCCACAGTAGGGACTTCAAGGGGATCCACAGGCAAATGCAGACCGATTCAGCTCAAGCACCCATACCCCTCTGCCCGGTGCACGAGCACACCCAGCGACTGAGCTACGCGGACACCGACCCCGCGGGGATTCTCTATTACGCCACATGGTTTCCGCGCATGGAGGCCCTGCAGACCGAGTGGCTGCTGCTGAACGGGTTCCGCCAGGACACCCTGCTTGAACGGTTCGGTTGGTGGACAGTTTCCAGGGCAACCCACTGCGATTACCTGCAGGCAGCCCGGCTCTTTGACGAAATAACCGTCGAGTTGCGCGTCGGCGAAGTCGGCAACTGCTCGGTTCGCCTCGATTTCCAAATGTGGCGGCACAACGACCACGCTTTGGTGGCCACCGCCTCAAACTGGCTCGTCACGGTCAGCCCAGAACAAAAGGCAATCCGCCTGCCGGAGAATTTCCGCACCTTCTTAGAATCTCGCGCAGCCTGATGTCTGTGGATAATCGAACCCGTCAGTCCCTCGGCGAGCGCAGCCCGCAGGCATGAGCACAACACGCAGCCTCGACAGGGAAGCCGCGCGAACCAGATCGACAAGTTTCCAGTGGCCAACCATCGTCCTGCTGGCGCTCAGCGGCATGTTGTCATCCATGCAGTTCACGCTGGTCGTACCCTCACTTCCAAGCTTTTCCGAGACCCTCGGCGTCGCGGCCGAGGACGCATCATGGCTGGTGACGATCACGCTGCTGGCCGGAGCCGTGGGAACCCCGGTGCTTTCCCGCATGGCCGACATGTATGGCAGAAGGCGCATGCTGTTGGTAGCCCTGGGGTTGCTGGTGGCCGGGTCGTTGGTAGCCGCTTCTGGACTTGGGTTTGCTTGGACTCTTGCCGGCCGGGCTTTGCAGGGCTTCGCCGCGTCCACCGTTCCCATCGGCATCAGCCTGCTGCGGGACATGATGCCCGCGGGGCGTTCGGGCACCGCGATTGCGGTCATGAGCGCTACGGTTGGCTTGGGCTCGGCGACAGGATTATTGCTCTCCGGCCTGTTGAGCCGGAGCTTCGGCACCGCAGGAATCTTTGCGTTCTCGGCCATTGGCGGGGCTCTGGCCCTGTGCGGCATCCTGGCTTTGGTGCGGGAATCTGCGCCATATCCCGGTGGCAGGTTCGATGTACTTGGTGCACTGGGGCTTTCGGTGATGTTGGCCAGCGTGCTGTTCGTCATTTCAAAGTCCGGTTGGTGGAGCACTCACCCGGTGCAGTTGACGATTATTTCCGCACTCGGGGTCGTGACCGCCGGCCTGTGGTTCCCCCTGCAACTGCGCCGCAGGAACGCGGTGGTCGACCTGCGCACCGCATTTCGCCGCCCGGTGCTGTTGACGAACATCGCGACTTTTTTCGCCACCACTGGCATGTTCGCCAACCACCTGCTGACCGCACATGAAGTACAGACGCCCGAGGGTGTCGGCGCCGGTCTGGCGTTAAGTCCACTGGATGCAGGGCTGGTGATGATCCCGGCATCGCTGGCAATGGCCGGGCTCTCGCCGGTGGCCGGAGCACTGCTCAACCGCATTGATGGTCGTAAAGTACTGGCCCTGGGTGCGCTGGTCATGGCGTCTGCCTTCGTATTTCGTCTGTTCACCCACGGCACGCTGGCAACCATCGTGATCGGCGCGGCATTGGTGGGCATGGGAACCGCACTGAGTTTTGCTGCCATGCCGGCGTTGGTCATGGGCTACAGCCCGCCGCAGGATGCGGCCGCGGCCAACGGCATCAACTCGTTGATCCGCGCCTTCTCCGGCGCGGGAACCAGCGCGGCCTTCGCTTTCCTTCTCTCCGGCTTTGCGGTCTCCGCCGAAGGCTCCCAGTTCCTGACGCATACCGGCTTGTCCGTAGCCTTCGGGCTAATGGCTGCAAGCTGCGCACTGGCAGCCGTGCTTGCCCTGGTGCTGCCCGCCGTGCGCAACGAGCCAGAGCGCCGAATTCCCTGATCCGACGGAACGGGACTCGCCCAACAAGGCCAGCAAATGCTTGGTACCGTTCCGGCATGACTACTGACAGGCGCACAGCAAACTCCCCGACCCGGGCGCTCTTTACGCCCCTGACCATCCGAGGCACCACGCTGCCGCTGCGGGCGGGCGTTTCGCCGATGTGCATGTACGCCGCAACCGAGGGCTATGTCAGCGACTTCCACCTGGCCCATCTGGGGCGCTTCGCCCTGGGCGGGGCCGGACTGGTCATCGTCGAGGCGACGGCCATCGAGCCGCGCGGACGAATATCCCATCACGACCTGGGGCTCTGGGATGACTCCCATGTGGAGGGAATGACGCGGATCGCAGGATTCCTCGCAGCCCACGGCTCGGTTCCCGGTATCCAGCTGAGCCACGCCGGCCGACGTGCCTCGGTGCGCGAACCGTGGCACGCGGGAGCCCCACTTGATGCAACCGCAGCGCTGGCCGGCACCCCGCCGTGGCAGACCGTAGGCCCTTCGGCGCTCCCGGCGGGCCCCGACTGGCCCGTACCGCACGAACTAAGCGAGTCGGAGATCGCTGGATCCATCGCCCAGTGGGCCGCCGTCGCACGACGCGCCGCCGCGGCGGGATTCCGTTTCATTGAACTGCACGGTGCCCATGGCTACCTGCTGCATTCTTTCCTCTCCCCTATTTCCAATACCCGCACGGACGCCTACGGCGGGGATGCCCAGCGGCGCATGCGTTACCCGCTGGAGGTGATCCGCGCCATTCGCGAGGCAGTTCCTGAAAACGTCATCCTTTCCTACCGCGTGTCAGCAGTGGACGGGGTGCTGGAGGGTGGATTGGGCATTGAGGATATCGTCGAGTTCGCCCGGCACGCGGCCGCCGCCGGCGTGGACGTCATAGACACCTCTTCCGGGGGTATCACCACCGACCGCTCAAGCGATACACGCGTGCGCCGCGGCTTCGCCTTCCACGCCGACTTCGCCCGGGAAATCAAGGCGAACACCGACGCAATCGTTGCCTGCGTTGGCTTCATCGTCGACCCGGAGCAGGCAAGCCGGATGATCGAAGACCAAGAGGCGGACATCATCCTGCTGGGTCGCGAAATGCTGGATAACCCCAACTGGGTGCACCATGCAAGGCGCAGTCTTGCGGACGACGAATTCGACCACTGGGATCAGCGTTTCGGCAGCGCCCTTGGCCCGCGTCTGTCCAGCCTGCAGCGCCTTGCGGAGGCCGGGGAAACCCCGCTGACCCGCTTCGAAGCGTACACCGGGGCTTAAACCATCTAGGCTCCCGGCATCTTCCGGGAGCCTAGGTGGTTTAGTCGGTGGGAGCCTTTGTGGCTGTGCTGCAGCTAATTGCCGAACAGCTCGCGGGCCCACTGGCTGCCGGTCAGCAGTCGGTTTTCACGGCTGGATATGCGCCAGCCCTGCTGTGTGCGGATCAGTTCCCAGCGGTTGGCGCTGACGCGCTCCGCGGTCCACGGTTCTCCGCGGCGGGCGAAAACCAGCGAGTGGTTTGTGGCAACCGCGGTGTCCCCCTCGATGACCACCGAGGGCGCGGTCCCCACATGGGCACACCCCGCAGCCATGAAATCTTTGTGTGTATCGAGCTCGACCAGCCCGGCAAGCTCCTGATGCTGCAGTGTGGTGGTATCGAAGGTGTAGGTGCCACCCTCAACCCACAGTCGCGAAATGGCCTGGCCATTGCCGGAATCGGCAAATGGGCCATAGCTTGCAATCAGGTCCAGGATTTCTGCCCGGTCTTCCAGGGCCTGCAGGCGCTCTTCAATGCTTTTCACCAGTCCCTCCAGGGAACAATCGTGCTCAGGGTTGAGGAAAACAGGACTTCGCCGGCCTGCGGCGGCGCCAACGGGTCCTCGGCAAGCAGTGCCTCGGCGGCACGGATCGCGGTTCCGGTAGTCTCGGGATCCCCGTCAAGGTACAGCAGCCGGATTCTCAGTTCGCCCGGCTGATGACTGACGGTGTCCGCAAAGGGCAGCGTGGAGTGCTGCTGCGCGTGGCTGAAGGAGAACGTCCAACCGCCGGCGACCCCGTCAACGGTGAGCAGCTCGGGCATCAGCTTGGTGTCTTCCCAACCGAAGCTGCCGTGCGCGCCCAGGCCGTGCGGCTCGGCGTAGCGGATCAGCGTGATGTGCATCCCCTGGTTCGGCCGGTAGGGCAGCACTTCCGGGCTGACCATCGCATGCGGTGCTGCATAGCCCTTGACCGGGCGGAAGAAGGCAAGCAGTCGTCGTTCAACGCCCGGAATGATTGGTCCGCGACCCCACTGGAATGAAGCTTCGCCCAGACGGTCCCAGGCTTCAACACTTTGCTCAATCGGGGAGCGAAACCAGTACATGGCCACGAAGTCGGTCTCGGCAAACGCCGAATCCACCATATGCGCCGATTCCTGTTCACGAACGCGCGCCCAGCGATCGCCCCAGGCCACGCCGGGCAGGGCAAGGTTCTCGGGGCGGTGGTCCAGCTGGTGCCAGCGGTTATAGGCGCCGTGCAGTGAGGCATCGGCAAGCTCCACAAAGGAGAAGAACGCCAGATCGGAGAACATCATATTCCTTACCCCGGACCGGGCCGGATCGTTACGCAGACCCCTGCGGGATCTTCGCCTCCCATGCTCACCCGCCGGTGGGGATCGGCGCTCCGAGGATCCCAGAGAACGGGACCATCTCACCGGCGCCACGAGGACTTTTCGTAACGTGTCTAGCATGTGGCCTGGCATGTGGCCTGGCCCCGCAAAAATTCCCGGAGCTAAGGAAGCTGACTTGTCTACAGAAAAGATCGTCATTCTCGACGGCGCCCGCACGCCCGTAGGACGTTACGGTGGGACCCTGAACGGGGTTCCTGCCCATGAACTTGGACAGATCGCCGCCCGCGAGGCGCTGATCCGCAGCGGAATCCTGCCCGAGCAGGTTGATGAGGTCATCATGGGGTGCGTGGGCCAGGTGGGTCCCGATGCCTACCTGGCGCGCCGGGTTGCACTCGGAGCCGGACTTCCCGAGGCAACGCCGGCCTTCACCGTCAACCGGCTGTGCGGCAGCGGACTGCAAGCCATCTGGTCCGCGGCCCAGCAGCTGACCTGGGGTGGCTCGCGGATCATCCTCGCCGGCGGCGCGGAATCCATGTCCCGCATGCCCTTCCTAGATTTCGAGGCACGGGGCAACTCGCGTCTGGGGCACCGCACCGTCATGGATGGCACGGTTGCAATGCTCACCGATCCGTTCTCCGGCCAGCACATGGGTGTGACGGCTGAGAACGTGGCGGAGAAATACGGCATCCGCCGGGAGGAGCAGGATGAGTTCGCCGCCGAGAGCCAGCGCCGGGCGAACACCAGCCGGTCGCTCGCCGCCTTCGCCGAGGAGATCACCTCGGTGACCACCGGCGGGCGCAATCCGACAACGGTTTCGGTTGATGAGCATCCGCGCCCCGACACCACAGTCCAAAGCCTCTCGCTGCTGAAACCCGCCTTCAAGCATGGGGGAAGCGTGACGGCTGGCAACGCCTCCGGAGTCAACGACGGTGCCGCAGCGGTGCTGCTGAGCAGCCAGGCAACGGCTCGGGAGCTCGGGCTGGGCGGGCTGGCAACGCTGGAGCACGTCACGACCGCGGCGCTGGATCCGGCACTGATGGGCTACGCACCGACGCTTGCCCTGCACAAGCTCTTTGCCGAAACTGGCCTCACCCCGCAGGACATTGACACCTTTGAGGTCAACGAGGCCTTCGCCGCGCAAGCAGTGTCAGTCATTCGGGATGCAGGGCTGGATCCCGCGCGGGTGAACCCCTACGGCGGCGCCATTGCTCTGGGCCACCCCATCGGCGCCACCGGCGCGATCCTGCTGTTACGTGCGGCCAAGGACCTTATCCGGCGAGACCTGACGTATGCCGTTGTCACCATGTGCATCGGCGGCGGGCAGGCGTTGGCCGCGCTCATCAAGCGCAGCGGAGCCTAACGGCAGGCCGGAAACGACGAGAAGGTCGGGGAGCGAAACCGCCCGGTTTCCCTCCCCGACCTCATTATTTTTTTGGTTAATCGGACCGGATTTTAGCCTTCGACGGCGCCGACTAGATCTCCTTCGCCGGCAGTCACCTGGGCGTTCTTTCGATCCCGGATCAGCCAGGCCAGGACGAATCCAATGACGCTGGCGATCAGGACGATCACGTAGGCCAGCGAGTAGGCCCCCTCCGCAGGAACACTGCTTCCCTCCACTGTCGATGAAGCCAGTGCCATGGTCGTCACGGTCGTACCGACGCCCATGAAGATGGTGCGGGTCACCGTATTGATGCCCATGCCCTCACTGGTGTTCTCCACCGGCACCGACTCGGCCACGAGGTTCGGGAATGCGGTGTAGGCGAACATGGTGCCGATGAAGACCACGGTGATGGCGATGATGTAGCTCAGTACCCCGTGCTGCGCCCAGAACAATGCCGTGTAGCCGATCACGCAAATGACGATGCCGATCTGCAGGGACCGACGGGCACCCATCCGCGCGGCGATTTTGCCGCTGATCGGTGCGCACAGGAATGCGACGGTTGCGGCGCCGAAAATAATCAGCCCGCCAATGGTCGGCGAAAGACCAAGCCCAACCCCGGGACCGCGGGGCGAAAGCATGATCATCGGCCCGATGATCTGCGCTGCAACCAACGGACCGACGCTCAGGATCGCGGTGGCCAGCTGAGTCAGTGCCATCTTGTTGGTCTTCAAAAGACGCAGGTTAATCATCGGGTCCTCCACCCGCAGCTCCCACCAGCACCAGATGGCGGCGACGGCCAGGCCGCCGAACACGAACTGCAGGGTACGGGCATCGGTGATACCCCACACGGTGGAATTGGAGACGCCGTAGAGCACCAGTGCGATGGCCGGAGCGAAGAGCAAGCCGCCCATGAGGTCAATCTTCTTGCGTTCGGTGCTCAGTCCGGTAGAAGGTGCGAGCATGGTCATCGCCATGACGGCGGCGATGAGACCCAGGATGCCGGAGACGATAAACAGTCCGTGCCAGTTGCCGAGATCCAACAAAACACCGGCAACCAGGCTGCCGCCGGCACCGGCGATGAAGGAGACCGCCGCGACCAGCGCAATCGCACCGGGAACCTTGTCCTTTTCGATGCCCGCACGCACGATGCCCAGGCCAAGCGGCAGCGTCGCTCCGGCCGCGCCCTGGAAGGCACGGCCAATGATGACCCCTTCAATGGAGCCGGCCGAGAAACTAATGATCGACCCGAGAACCGAAATGAACAGGACGATCACCAACAACTTCTTGCGCCCGTACATGTCGCCCAGTCGGCCGCAGATTGCGGCCGAGGCCGCGGCGACCAACAGGAATGAGGTCGCTGCCCATCCGACGCTGGCCGCGTCGGTGTCGAACTCCGCCATCAGGCTCGGCAGGGCGATGAAGATCATCGCGGATTCAAAGGTACCGACGAGCTCCGTGGCAATGAGCACGGTAATGATCTTGGCATAGCTTGAAGACCGGGAAGTCCCCGGGTTTTGCTTCTGCAGAAACGACGCCATGGTGTTTCCTTTGCTGTTGTCAGTGCATGGATGTGACAGCCCCCGGGACCCGGGCGCTGGATGATGCGGACTTGGAGCGTGTCCAGGCGGCGCGCATGCCTTGGTAGGCGCGCGCGGCGGACGGGTCCCCGCCCCGGTCCTTGCGGTTCTCCGACGGACCCGGGGCGGGGGTGTGGCGGGGCCCGGGTTTCGGGCCCCGAGTCTGAATCGGGCGCCTAGTTGCCCGGAACGCTGAGCTGTGCGGAGTCCTGCGGATGTGCCTCATCGGTGCGCGGCGAGTCCTTGATGCGCAGTGCCAGGAGGAAGGCCACCACGCAGGTCGCGGCGACGATGATGTAGGCGGTGTTGAACGCGGATTCGGTGGACACCAGGGTCCCCTCAACCGTCGAGGATGCCAGGGCCATGGTGAGCACCGTGGTGCCAACGGCCATGAAGATGGTGCGGGTCACCGTGTTGATGCCCATCCCTTCGCTGGTGTTCTCTAGGGGAACCGACTCGGCCACCAGGTTCGGGAACGCGGTGTAGGAGAACATGACTCCGATGGAGATGACGTAGGTGTTGATGATGAAGGTGAGCAGGTTGTTGTCCGCCCAGAACATGGCCGAGTAGCCGGCGAAGCTGATCACGATGCCGATCAGCAGAACCCGCCGTGCGCCCACGGCCGCGGCAACCTTGCCGCTGAACGGAGAGCCGATGAAGCTGAGCGTCGCGGCGCTGAAGATGATGACGCCGCCCATGGCCGGCGAAACGCCAAGACCTGCGGGGTCGGTTGCGGGAGACAACAGGACGATCGGGGTCAGGATGCCCACGGCCACCAGCGGGCCGATGCCCAGAACGGCGGTGCACAGCTGGGTCAGCGCCATCTTGTTCGTCTGCAAAAGGCGCAGGTTGATCATCGGGTTCTCCACCCGCAGCTCCCACCAGCACCAGATGGCGGCGACGGCGAGGCCGCCCAGCACGAAGGCAAGGGTCTTTCCATCCAGCAACCCCCAAGCGCTGGCATTTGTCAGGCCGTAGAGGACCAGGCCCACGGCCGGGGCAAAGAGCAGTCCGCCGATGTAGTCGATGCCGCGGGCTCCCGTGCGGTTGGTCGGTGAGGGCTTGAGCAGGATCGCGACCAGCAGCGCGGCGATGATTCCCATGATGCCGGAGACGATGAACAGCGCCTTCCAGTTGCCCACCTGCAGCAGCACACCGGCAATCAGGTTGCCGCCGGCGCCGGCCAGGAACGAGGACCCGGCGATCAGCGCGATCACGTTGGGCACTTTCACCTTGGGTAGCTCCTGGCGGGCAAGACCTAGGCACAGCGGCAGGGTGGCACCGGCAGCACCCTGAAGCGCGCGGCCCAGGATGACGCCGCCCAGCGTGCCGAAGGAGAAGCTGATGATGGAGCCGACCACGGAGATGGACAGCACGATCACCAGCAGCTTCTTGCGCCCATACATATCGCCCAAGCGTCCGCAGATCGCTGCCGAGGCAGCTGCAACCAGCAGGAAGGCGGTGACCGCCCACCCCGCAGCGGCCGCATCGACGTTGAAATCATGCATCAAGTTGGGAAGGGCTATGAAGATCATCGCCGATTCAAAGGTGCCGACGAATTCTGCGACCAGCAGTACGCTGACGATCTTGACGTAGCCAGGGAATCTGGCCGCTCTCTGGGTGGTTTGCTGCCCGGACCTCATCATGGCATTTCCTGTCCTTTGGATGTGAGTGATGTACGTCCGCAGAGCTTGCACGCGGCTGCATCCGTTGAAGCGTGTGGTGCCTAGGGGGTTCCCCCGGCGGCGCGGACCAATCGATGTCCTGCGCGCAGCTGCTATCGCGAGTCGGGAGGCATTGCCCCCATGGGCGGGGCCGCGGCGCATCGCCAGTGGCCCCTTGCTTGCCTCCCGGAACGTGAGATCAGTATGTTGCCGATCACAACCCCGCTCGGCGCGGAGTCCCAAACAGCGGGACAGGACGAGACCCCGGTCACAGTCGCGGGGCAAACTGTGTGCTGAAACGTTGGCAATCAAAAGGAGCAGGCATGGGTGTACTCGATGGCCGCGTGGCCTTGATCACCGGGGCGGGCCAAGGCGTTGGCCGCGGCATTGCACGCGCACTGGCATTTGAAGGTGCCCGCGTAGCGATCGTCGGACGCACCACACAGAAGGTGGAGGACGCCGCCGCACAAATCCGTAGCGAGGGCGCAGATGCCCAGGCATTCACGTGCGACGTCACCAGCGCAGAACAGATCGAACAGCTGGTTGAAGACGTAGTGGAGCACTTCGGCGGAATCTCGATCCTGGTCAACAATGCCCAGACAACGGTGCACGGGCAGCTGCTGGACCTTCCGGAGCAGGACTACCTGCTCGGCATGGAATCCGGTCCGCTGGCCACCTGGCGCTTAATGCGCGCATGCCATCCGCACATGCAGGGGCATGGCTCCATCGTCAATCTGGGTTCCGCCGCCGGCGTGCGCTGGAACCCGACCGGCTATGGCGGCTACGCGGCCGCCAAGGAAGCGATCCGTGTGCTGACTCGCACGGCAGCCTGTGAATGGGCGGCCGACGGCATCCGGGTCAATGCGATTCTTCCGTTGGCGAGCTCCCCGTCGCTGGAACATTGGGAGCGCATCAATCCCGAAGAAGCGCGGGAATACCTAGCGACCATTCCCTTGGGACGCATGGGCGACACCGAGAAAGACATCGGCCCGGCTGTCGTGTTCCTCTGCTCGGAAAACTCCCGCTACATCACCGGTCATTCCCTGCCGGTGGACGGCGGACAAGTGCTCATGCGCTGAGCATCCCGATAGACCCTCCGCTCGCATCGTCAAGGCCTTCACCGATGATGGACCACCATCGGTGCGCAGCTACCTCACCGGCAGAACTAGACAGTTCACCGGCACCACACCAAAGAAAATAGGAGAAGCCATGACTACTGAAATGACAGAAGTCACTGACACCGAGCAGTTCGACGAAGTTCGCCTGATCGACGCGGGCAGTAACCCGACCCGCTTCGCCCGCGGCTGGCACTGTCTGGGCCGCGCGAAGGACTTCCGCGACGGCAAGCCGCACACCGTCAAGGTCTTCGGCACCAAGGTTGTCATCTGGGCAGACACCAAGGACAAGCTCAACGTGCTGGACGCGTTCTGCCGCCATATGGGTGGGGACCTGTCCAAGGGCGAAATCAAGGGCGACGAGATCTCCTGCCCGTTCCACGACTGGCGCTGGGGCGGCGACGGCAAGTGCAAGGAGGTTCCTTACGCACAGCGTGTGCCGTTGCGTGCCCGTACCGCGGCCTGGGAGACCATGGAGAAAAACGGCCTGCTCTTTGTCTGGAACGACCCGCAAGGCAACCCTCCTCCGGCTGATGTCACCGTCCCGGAGATCGAGGGCTTCGGCACCGACGAGTGGAGCGACTGGTCCTGGAACACCTTCCTGGTAGAGGGCTCGAACTGCCGCGAGATCGTGGACAACGTCGTTGACATGGCGCACTTCTTCTACGTGCACTACCAGATGCCGCAGTACTTCAAGAACATCTTCGAAGGCCACGTCGCAGCCCAGCACATGCGCTCGACCGGCCGCGATGACATCCACACCGGCGTACAGCTGGATATGCCGGACTCGGAGACCATCTCCGACGCCGCGTACTACGGTCCGTCGTTCATGCTGGACACCATATACACGGTCGCCGGGGACACCACTGTAGAGACCAAGCTGGTCAACTGCCACTACCCGATCTCGCAGGACTCGTTCGTGCTGATGTTCGGCACCTCCGTCCACACCATCGACGGAGTCACCCAGGAGCAGGCCGACGCTATGGCCGAGATGTTCACCGAAGGCGTGGAGACCCAATTCAAGCAGGACGTTGAGATCTGGAAGCACAAGACCCGCATCGAGAACCCCCTGTTGACCGCAGAGGATGGACCGGTCTACCAGCTGCGCCGCTGGTACGAGCAGTTCTTCGTGGATGTCGAGGACATCACCGAAGACATGGTCGCCCGCTTCGAATTCGAGGTGGACACCACCAAGGCCCTGGAAACCTGGAAGGTCGAGGTCGCCGAGAACTTGGCCAAGGGCATCGTTCCCGAGCAGGATCCGACCAAGGCGAAGGCCTAGCCTTCACCGATCAACCACGCACCCGGCGCGTCGCCGCAGGGGCAAAGTACTATCGGCCCGCATGCGTGCCAGCGAGGAGCACCTCATGAAACAAATCGATTGCCAGCAGTGCGGAACCGCCGTTCTGGTGGAGAAATTCAGCATTCCGCACACCAGTGTGCAGTGGGTCAGTGATGCGGCAACCTCGTGCCCCCGATTCGCCGAGGCCGCCGCCGATGCCAGGGACAGCGTGTGCGGCACCACCGCACTGAGCTGCTCGTCATTGAGCCAGAGCATCGACGATGCAGTGAGCGACGGAAGGCTGGAAATCAAGTCCCGCGTTGAGCCGGTCATCGGCGACACGCTCGTTGCCGACACCTTCTAGGAGTATTCGGCGGCACACACCCGGCAAGGGGCTCCCACCACGGTCACACCATGGTGGGAGCCCCTTGCTATCGCCTGCTAGTCTCTATCCCACCACACGGCATCCGCCGCGAAAAGGATGAACATGACCACCATGATTCCCGACCCGTTCGCCCCAACCACCCTGGGTCCGGTACAGCTGCGCAACCGCATCATCAAGGCCGCGACCTCCGAGGGTCGTTCCCCTAAGGGCCTGGTCACCGACGATCTGATCGACTTCCACCGCAGCTACATTCGCGGCGGAGCGGGCATGACCACCGTTGCCTACTGCTGTGTCTCCCCCGAGGGAGCCTCGGCCCCGGGACAGATCCTCATGAGCGCAAAGGCGCTACCCGGACTGCAGCAGCTGACCGACGCGATCCATGCTGAGGGCGGCGCGATTTCCGCCCAGCTGGGCCATGCTGGGATGGTGGCCTCCAAGAAGATCACCGGCGTCACCTCCATGGGCCCGAGCAGGTTCGTGAATCCTTCCTCCATGGAATACTGCCGGGCCATCCGCCGGGAGGAAATTGCGTTGGTGATCGAGCAGTTCGGTCAGGCTGCACGGATCGCGGTGGACGCTGGATTCGACGCCGTGGAACTGCACTTCGGGCACAATTACTTGCCGAGTTCGTTCCTCTCCCCGCTACTGAACCGCCGCAAGGATGAATACGGCGGAAGCATCGAAAACCGATCACGCTTCGTCCGGGAGATCGCCCAGCGAGTGCGTGAGGAGGTCGGGGACAAGATCGCGGTCATCGCCAAGATCAGCATGGATGACGGGTTACCCGGCGGCATCTGGCTGAACGACTCGATCCGCACCGCCCAGCTGCTGGACGAAGATAAGAACCTGGATGCCATCGAGCTGACGCAGGGTTCTTCGATCATCCGCCAGATGTATCTGTTCCGCGGCGATGTGCCGGTCGCGGACTTCGCCGCGGTGGTCAAGGAACCAATGAAAACCGGTGTGCGTTTGTTCGGAAAACTCGCCCTGGGCAGCTTCCCCTACCGGGACCTCTACATGCTGGAGGCGGCACGCCAGTTCGTGCCAGTCATGAAAAATACCAAGCTGATCCTGCTCGGCGGCATCAACAACCGAGAGCACATCGAGACCGGCATGCGTGAGGGCTTTGACTTTGTGGCCATGGGCCGCGGGCTGCTGCGCGAACCGGATCTGATCAACCGCATCGAAGCGGATGCCACGGTCAGCGGCCGCTGCATCCACTGCAACAAGTGCATGTACACCGTCTATGGCCGCACGCACTGCGTGATGGAGCCGGACAGCCACCACGGTGCACTGCCGGATAAAAATTCGCCGTACGCGGTGAACCGCGAGCGGCTACTGCCGCTGGCCAAGGTCTAGGTCCATCCGTTCCAGCTGCCGCGGTGCTCTACCGCGGCAGCTGGACAAATCCCTTCATTAGAATCCGTGCGGTGCGCAGCAGCGAGGTACACACCAGTACGCCCGCGGCATCTACGTGCGCCGCGGCAGACACCGGACCCGAGGGCGTACCCAGCCGGATCACCTCGCCGTCCAGGGAACCGGCCAGCGAGGCAGGAATGCTGCCGGGAATTCGCGCCGCAGCCGCCAGACACATGGCTCCGGTGCCCGGAACCGCCCGATGCGTCTGGCCATGGAAACCACCCGGATCAGCAGATCCACATCCTCGGTAGGGCTCAGCGACCCATCCAGCAGCTTGGCGGGTGCCGGAGCTGCGACCAGCACGATCTCGGGGATCACAGCGCCGCCCCCGCGGCTGTTGCACACAGCCTCATGGCGACCGCCCCGGCCCGGCGGAGCTTCTCCAGCAACACCAATGCCGCCTTGTCGGCGTCGATCTGCTCCGGGCTTTCGGTGCACTGAAACCCCAGCGACGCAGCCTCGATGACCACCATCGGCAGCGCGGCGTCAACCAGGCTTACCGGGTAGTCCCGCTCGTCGACACTGAGCACATCTACCGGGTCGCCGGTGGGCAGCAGCCCCGCACTGCGACTTCCGGCCGGATCCGGATAGCTCAGTTCAATGGGTGCGGCGGTGCCGTGCACTCCGGGCAGCGACAGCTCGCCTGAACTGCGGCCTGCCCGTCGCGTACCTCCAGCCTCACCTGCACGATCTTTGAGGGTTCGTGTTGAATAGTGTGAAGCGCTGCGGTCCGCCTGAAGCTTCCAGCAGCCCGGATTCAAGGGCAAAGGGCACCACCCGGAGGACTAATTACCGCAGTTTCCGGCATAGTCGACCGTCGCGGAATCGACCGCAACCTGTCCAAAGGTATAGTCCAGATCCACTGCCTCGCGCTGCGAACGGGCAACCACCATGACCTTGGACAGCGAGGAGATCCCGCCGCCCATCCCGTCCAGCTGGCGACCATAG
The DNA here is from genome assembly GCF_019285735.1 of Paeniglutamicibacter sp. Y32M11. Classification (GTDB taxonomy): domain Bacteria; phylum Actinomycetota; class Actinomycetes; order Actinomycetales; family Micrococcaceae; genus Paeniglutamicibacter. The sequence goes on from NZ_CP079107.1 coordinate 4,035,824, forward strand.
CGGTCCGGGGGAGCCCAGTGCCTCGGCGAAGATCCGGTCCCAAGCGGAGCGATCCTCCGGGAGCCGGTACTCGTTGAAAAACAGCCCCATACTCGTTCCGCCGCGGACGAATGCCGCCTCAATCCACTGCACTCAGACTCCTCATGGCATCACTCGCGGACCGCGCTGCGGCCCCTGTGGCAATTCTAGGTGCGTCGCACCGTTAGCCACGGACCCGGTCCAGCTCGTGCAGGAACTCAAGGAACTTCACGCTGACTTCGGCGGCGCGCTCCATGGCGATCAGGTAGCCGCCGCCGGGCACACTCTGCACCGAACGCACGTCCTCATGGTGGGCGGCGAGCTGAGCTCGGATACCTTCGCCGTACTGATCGGCCAGCTGCAGGTCGGTCTCCGAGCCCAGGAAGTAGTACGGGACGGTGGTGCTTCCGGCTCCGCGGGCGTTGCGGTATTCCCAATTCAGGTCCGCCACCCGGTACCAGTTGATGCCGCCACCGAAGCCACCGCGGGCAAAGTCGCTGACGTAGGCTTCCAGCTCCCACTCGGTCAGCCAGGACCACGGCAGAGCCGGCGGCTGAGGCAGCGCCTCGCGGTACGCGGTTCCCGGCGTGTTGGCGTACACCGCGGCAAAATCCCCGTCGGTGGACAGGGTATGGAAGATCTTGGAGATAATGTCGCGCGGGTGGGCGTCATAGTCGGCGCGGGCCCCGTGCGGGTCCGCATGGTAGTAGGCCATGTGGTTGAAGCTTTTCTTGCCGCGCTCGAGCTCGGTCTGCGAGGGAAGTGCGTCGTAGTGCGGCAGCCCGGCGTATTGCAGGCCGATCAGCGCGCGCACCCGCTCCGGGTGTTCGACGGCCAGGTCATAGGCGGCAAACATGCCGTAGTCGATCCCGGAAAACACGGCTTGCTCCTCCCCCAGGTGATCGAGCAGGGCACACAGATCGGCGCTGATCACATCGGCGCGGTAGGCCGACAGTTCCTCGGGGGCCTCGGACTGACCCATGCCCCGCAGGTCCGGGGCAACCACCCGGTAGCCGGCCTCTGCCAGTGCGGTCAATTGGTGCCGCCAGCTGAACCAGGTGTGCGGGAAGCCGTGCAGCAGGACCACCAGCGGACCCTGGCCTTCTTCCACATAGTGCATCCGAAGATCGTTGATCCGGGCGTAATGGTGGGTCCAGTTCCTCATGGCGGCTCCTTTGGAAAAGTCAACGGCGGCGGTATTCTCAAACCGCCCACCATTACATCCCGGTACTACCGTCGCTCGGGCGTTATATCCCGGTGGACGGGATGTTCCGCCGCCAAGAACGAGCGCTTGGTTTGTTGCTAGGATGGAATTCGACTTTGTCGCGCCCCCGCGCGGCGCAAGAGCCAGCAAATTCTGCAACTCCACCCTCTGCGAAAGAGCGATTAATGGCCGACAAGACCGCACCCACCCGCCGGACTGTCATTCTCGACAATGCTGCCCGGCTCTTTGCCCAGCAGGGCATCGGCGGCACCTCGGTGCGCGAGATCTCGGCCTCCGTGGGAATGCTTTCGGGCAGCCTGTACCACCATTTCGCATCCAAGGATGAGATGGTCGAGGAAGTCCTCACCGAGTTCCTCGAGGAACTGCAGGGACGCTACCGCGGCGTCACCGAATCCGGCGCCCAACCACGCGAAGCGTTGAACCAGCTGATCCGCATCACCTTGGAGATCATCCGCGATTATCCGTACGCCACGCAGATCTACCAGAACGAGGTCGCGTACATTCAGAAGCTGCCCAAGTCGACCGGTGCCCGCGCGATCAGCAGCGACATCGCCAAGTTGTGGGTTGAGGTTATTGAGCTGGGCATCGAGAGCGGGATATTCAAGAAGGACCTGGATGCGAACGTCGCCCACCGCCTGATGCGCGACTCGCTATGGCTGACCGCCCGCTGGTTCACCCCGTCCAAGAAGTACACGCTGGATCAGCTGACGGCCGACTGCAGCGCGCTGTTCCTCGACGGGATCATGGCCTAGGTTTTCCCCTCTGACCATCGCCCGCTTCACCGGTTCACTCCATTCACATCCCCTTGCCACTCCCGCCCACCGGGACCACACAAAAACTGCGTTCCCATCCTCAGTAGCCTCAACACATTTCCCCCGCGCATGCTTTACGCAGCCTGGCCGGGGTGAAGTTTGAGCTGGATCACGCCAGAAAGAGCGTCCCAACAGTTGAGGACGGTGCTGCGAGAAGACAAGGGAGCCACGTGCATGCAGAGCCATGAGCATCCGCAAACCATCCCCGCTCTGGTGGCCTACGCCGCCGAGCATTTCACCGATCGGGAAGCATTGGTCGATGGACCAGTGCGCCTGAGTTTCGCCCAGCTGGCCGAGCAGGTGCACCAGTGCGCTGCCGGCTTGATCGCCAGCGGCGTGAAGCATGGGGACAAAGTCGCCATCTGGGCGCCGAACACCGCCCGCTGGGTCATTGCCGCGCTGGCCGCAACCAGCGTTGGAGCCGCCATGGTTCCGTTGAATTCGCGCTACCGCGGCATCGAAGCACACCAGATCCTTTCCCGGGCGGAGGCCCGGGTTTTGTTCGTTGCCGAAGGATTCTTGGACACCTCTTACACCCGACTGCTCGTCGACGGTGCCGCGCAGCTTGGCTACGGCGATGAAGCCCATGTGGTTCCTGGACTGCCCAAGCTCAGATCCATCATCAGCCTGCCGGTCAATGCTTCCGATGGCGCACAGCTGTACGGAGCGGCGCTCCCGGTGACGAGCTGGGACGACTTCATCGCCTCGGGCCTGGGCATCGACCCGGCGCTTGTCACCGAACGCGCCGAGCAGGTGGGCGCGGACGACATCGCGGACGTCATCTTCACCTCGGGCACCACCGGACGGAGCAAGGGTGTCATCTCGGCGCACCGCCAGTCCCTGGGGGTCAGCTACGCGTGGGCCGGACACGCCCAAATGGGGCCGGATGACCGCTACCTCGTGGTCAGTCCGTTCTCCCACACCTTCGGCTACAAGGTCGGTATCCTGGTGTGCCTGGCCACCGGCGCGGCGATCTACCCGATGCCGACCTTCGACCTGGATGAAGCCGTGCGCCTGCTGCGCGAGGAGAAAATCAGCGTGCTCCCCGGAGCGCCAACCATCCATCAGTCGATCCTTGACCACCCGAAGTTCCCGGCGGCCGCGGAAATGAACTGGCGCCTGGCAGTGCTTGGCTCCGCCATGGTTCCGGACCGCCTGCTTGAACGCTTGCGCACTGAAGCCCAGGTTCAGCAGTTGACCACCGCCTACGGACTGAGTGAAGCCGTGGTTGTCACGATGTGCCGCCCCGGCGACAGCGCCCACACCGTCACCAGCACCTCAGGGCGGCCCACCGCAGGCTTCGAGGTACGCATTGTTGACACCAGCGGCGCCAGCGTCCCCTCCGGCACTCCCGGAGAAATCCTGGTCCGTGGCGAGAACCTCATGCTCGGTTACCTCGATGACCCGCAGGCAACCAACAACGCCATCGACGCCAATGGCTGGCTGCACACCGGGGACATGGGAAAGCTGAACGAGGCCGGCTACCTGAGCATCGTTGACCGCATCAAGGACATGTTCACCGTGGGCGGGTTCAACGTGTACCCGGCAGAGGTTGAAAACACCATCGGATCCCTGTACGGCGTTTCGGCCTGCGCAGTGCTCTCCCGGCCAGATGATCGCATGGGCGAGGTGGCGCACGCGGTGGTAGAGGTGCTGACGGACTCGCACCTTTCGGAGCAAGATGTCATCGCCCACTGCCGGAAGTGGCTGGCCAACTACAAGGTGCCGCGTTCAGTGGAAATCACCCACCAACTGCCGCGCAACGCTGCCGGTAAGATCCTGAAGCGCAACCTGCGCCCGCTGGCAACAACCACTGCGGGTGCACATGCCTAGCCTGCGACTTGCTGGAAATACCGCCATCTTGGACCTGGGCGAGAGCGAAAACCGCCAGGGCGTTGGCTGGATCCAACGGGTCAACGACCTGCTGGACGAGGCGCTCGCCGGACCCGCCACCGCCCTGGTCACCACTGGCTCAGGAAAGTTCTATTCCAACGGGCTGGATGTTTTAGAAGCCGACGGTCCGATCGAGCTGGACCCCGAGTACGTCAGGCTCCTACAGGAGCTGTACCGGCGCCTATTGGTGCTGCCCATGCCCACCGTGGCGGCCGTCAACGGTCACGCGTTCGGCGGCGGGGCGCTGCTGGCCATGGCACACGACTACAGGGTGATGCGCACCGAACGCGGATTCTTCTGCTTTCCGGAGGTGAACATCGGCATTGCCTTCACCCCGGGAATGGCTGCCCTGGTGCAGGCAAAGCTCACCGCAGCGCAGGCCCGCGACGCGATGCTCACCGCGCAGCACTTCGGCGGGGAGCAGGCGGTCGAGGCCGGACTGGTGGATGACGCGGTAGCCTCCGAGCAGCTGCTCGAACGCGCGGTCGAGCTGGCATCCGCCAACCTGCCGCGGCACCCACGCACCCTAGGCACGGTCAAGGAAATCATGTACGCCGATGCGGTGACCGCCCTAGCGCTGCCGCACCGCCCGGCCGGCGTGCTGGACGAGGCACGCGCAGGGCACAGTAGCTAGTCCTCCGCAGCACGCAAGGGGGGCGCGCATCCCGCATGGATGCGCGCCCCTTGCGTGCTGCGGAGGGAAAATCGGCCTTAACCACCTCTGGCCGGGTCGGTAGGCACACCGTGGTGCACCTACCGCCCCCGGGGCTTTCACGGAGGAATGCTGCCGGTTGGTCCTAGCCGACCTGCGCTTTCAGCGGTGCCTTCAGGGTCTGCGCCGCACGGTAGGCGAAGACCATGCCCGAACCCAACGGGGTGCCGGGGCCCGGGTAGAAGCCGCCGGAGAACGAGGCGCTGGTATTTCCCACCGCGTACAGGCCCGGAACCGGGGTGCCGTCCTCGCGCAGCACACGCGCGTCCACGTCGGTGCGCAGGCCGCCCTTGGTGCCCAGGTCGCTGAGCACCATGCGCGCTGCGTAGTACGGTGGCTGGTCGATCGCAATCAGGGTCGGGCCCGGACCATAGGCCGGGTCGGCGAAGAACTGGTCATACGGGTTCTCGCCGCGGTGGAAGTCCTCATCCACGCCAGTGACGGTGAAGCCGTTGAACCGCTCGATGCTTGCCTTCAGGGCGTCGACCGGCAGCTCTGTGGCTTGGGACAGCTCTTCGAGCGTATCCGCCTTGACCCAGGTGCCAGCCTCCAGATGCTCTTGCGGGGAGGTGTTGTACGGACGCATGATGCCCGGCAGCTCGCCGCCGAAGCGCGAATCAAAAATGAACCAGGACGGGATGCGCTCCGGCGCTGCGGCCAGCACGCGGCCCATCTGGTCGTAAGGCAGGCACTCGTTGGCAAAGCGCTGGCCGTTGGTATCAAGCCACACACCTCCGCGGAACCCCAGTGCAAAGGCAGTGTTTCCCCGTGGTTGCACGGCACCCGGGCACCACCAGGCTTCGTTGAGCATCTCCACGGCGCCGCCGGCTTTCTGGCCAGCCAGGATGCCGGTGCCAACGTTTGCACCGGCCGGAGCCATGGTCCACGCCGCGGAGCCCGGCGCTTGGTTCTCGGTGCGCCATTCCTGGTTCGCCTCGAAACCGCCGGCTCCAAGGATCACGCCCTCGGTGGCGCGGACGCGGCGGGTACCCTCGGAGTCCTTCACGATCACTCCGGTCACCCGGCCGTCTTCGGTGATCAGGTCGATCAGTTCGGTTTCCAGACGAATGGTGCCGTTGCCAGTGTTGGTCAGCGCCAGCAGCAGCCGGCCGATCAGCGCCTGGCCGGCGGTCAGCGGGCCATCAGGGTGAGGCTGGTTGTAGCGGTCGTATTCAACCACCGGACGCACCAGATCGGCCAGGTCGCCGATTTCCTCGCGCGGCAGATCCACCGGCATCATCGAGCGGCCCAGCGGCTTGCTCTCGGGGCCGGTGAAGTAGTCGGGGAATGAGGTCCAGTAGAACTCGATGGCCGGATCCCGCTCGAAGAAGGCAACCAGTTCCGGGGCGGTATCGACGAATGCCTCACGGCGTTCGATCTCATGATCACCCATGACGGAGGCAAGGTAGGCCTTGGCCGACTCGGTTGAATCCTCGACCTCGGCGCGCTGCTGCACCTGGGTTCCCGGCAGCCAGCAGGAGGCGCCGGCATAGGCCGAAGCACCGCCCAGGAGGTCGGTCTTCTCAACGAGCAGGGCCTTCAGGCCCCGCGAAGCCGCGCTATAGGCGCCCGCCATGGCCGCAGCGCCGGAACCGACGACCACAACGTCGTACTCGTCGTCCCAAACCTGATTGTTGGACATAGTTTCTCCTTTGTCGTCCACATGAGTGTGTGCGCTAGACAATCAGACCCGGAGAGGTGGTGAACGTCTCATCCCACCCAGCAGGACAACCGTGGACAACCGCCCGCACAAAACTTCTGTGACATCCCACACACCGGGATCTACCGGTTACCAGGGTGAACTTTATGGCTAGATATAGGTTTACGGGTTCACCGGAACCCGGTCCTTGGGGAGCGGCTTCAGGACGGGCTTGACGAAGGAATGGGATGCACATGGTTCGGGTCAATCCAGAGCCAAAGGACCGGCATACGCCTCATGCTTCCCCGCCGCGTTTCGCGCGCGGGTGGCACTGCCTGGGCATGTCCCACAGCTTCAACGCCGCCGACGCCCACAGCCTGCAGGCATTCGGCCGGCGGCTGCTGGTGAAGGCGGACCCCGACGCTTCACCGCGGGTGCTGCTGGGCGAGCCCGGCCAACAGCGCGAACTGCCCGCACTTGAACAGGACGGTCTGCTGTTCGTTTGGCATGACCCGCAGGAAAATCCCCCGCCGGAGCAGCTGGCCATCCCCCGCATCACCGGGCCCGACGCGGCCAACTGCGCCGAGGGCCCGGGCTGGTCAAACTGGTCGTGGACGGAAACGGTCCTCACGGCCCACACCGGGCAGGTCATGGAGCACCTGGTGCGCTTGGCCAACTCGACCCACGTCACAGACGGTGAACCGCTGTACTTCAAGAACGTCTTCGAGGGGCATCGGGCCGCCCAGTATTTCGAAGGGCCACTGCATCACAGCTACCAGCCGCAGGATCCGGCACCGCAGGGGGCGAAGATCCTCTTGGCAAACTCCGTGGCAAGCTACTTCGGTCCCGCGGTGATGATTTCCCAGCTGGACTACGTCATGGAAGACCGCAGCCTTGACGCAGTGGTGCTCACTGCGCACTACCCGATCGACGAGCACCACCTGGTGCTGATGACCGGGGTGCTGGTGCGCACCGAACAGCCCGCGGACCCGGAGCTCAAGGCCGTCGCCGCGCGGCACGCCACGCAGATCCTGCGGTCCATCACCGGTGCCGTGCACGCACAACTGCGAGGTGGCCAGGACGAGGACTCGCGGAAGACCCCCGGAGCCGACAGCCCAGTCGCGGCGCTGCGGCGCTGGTACGGTCAGTTCTTTGTCGATACAGGCGACGTCGATTCCGGGATGACCGACCGGTTCGAATACGAGGTGGATACCACCATGCCCATGGAGCTGTGGACCCGGTCCTCGGCACGAAACCTGATCCTCCGCAGAGTCAACGGAAAGCAGCTGGCGTAATGTCGAATCGTGAACGAGATGAGCGCACCGAAACCCTGGGCACCCAAACCGGCATGCAGCCGGTGCGCTGCACCGAATGCCTAGCCAAGGTGCTGGTGCGCAAGTCCGCGTGGGCCCAAACCAGTGTCAAGTGGACCGCCCAGGCGCTGGACCTGTGCCGTGAGCGGCCTGCGGTCGCCGAAAGCAACCTGCCGCGCGACCAGTATGTGGGGTGCGAAACCCTGCGCGCGGTGATCCGTGATGCAACCGCTCAGGGCAACCTGGAGCTTGTAGATCAGGCCGTGTCTTAGCGCCGTCGCACCCACGCTCTTCCACAGCCTTCGGGACCGTACCCACAAGGTACGGTCCCGAATTTTGTGCTGCGGCACCGAGCCTCAGCCGCCGGAAGCCAAACGCGGTTAGATGGCAAATGCCCGCCGTGCGGCGGGCATTTGCCATTGGCCTATCCCTCGTAGGAGATCTTCACGTGCGGACTCACTGCCGTGGCCTGGCAGGCCAGGATCAGGCCTTCTTCCAGGTCTTGGTCTTCGAGCACCTCGTTGCGTTCCATCTCGACCTTGCCCTCCAGCAGGATGCAGGTGCAGGCGCTGCACGCCCCCTCGCGGCAGGAAAAGGGCGCGTCGATGCCTGCGTTGAGCAGCACGTCGAGCAGCTTGTTTCCGGCGGGCCAGGCTAAGTTGCTGGTATTTCCGTCGAGCTCCACTTCGATGGTGGCCGTTTCACCGTCCGCTTCGTGAATCAGCGGTTTCATAGGTGCGAATGGATCCGCATCTAACGAAGTAAAGCGTTCAATGTGGATGCGCTCGGGAGCGGTCCCCACCTTCTCCAGCGCCTTCTCGATGCAGTCCATGAACGGGCCCGGGCCGCAGATGAAGGCCTCGCGCTGCGCGTAGGGCTGAGCCAGGGCTGCCATCGCTGCCAGATCAGGGATGCCCTGCACGGTCTCCAACCAGTGGATCACGTGCAGGCGCCCGGGGTAGGCCTTGGTCAGCGCCACCAGTTCATCTTTGAAGATCACCGACTGCTCGTCGCGGTTGGCGTAGATCAGTGTCACGATGCCGCTGCCCGCGATCAGCGCGGATTTCAGGATAGACATCACCGGGGTCACTCCGCTGCCCGCTGCGAACAGCAGGAAGTCGGTGTCCAACGTGGTCGGCACGAAGGTTCCGGCCGGCTTGAGCACCTCCAGCACGTGCCCGGCTTCCACGTTGTCGCAGATCCAGTTCGAGGCATACCCGTCGCGCGTGCGCTTGATGGTGACCTTAAGCTGCTCGTCCTGTTCAGGTGAGCTGCACAGTGAATAACAGCGGGCCGCGTCATGGTCCCGGTCACTGGGGATGCGCAGGGTCAGGAACTGACCCGGGCGGTAGCGGAAACTTTCCGACTGTTCGGAGGCCGGCTCAAGCACCAGGGTATGCGCATCTGCGGTTTCCCGGATTACTTCAACTACTCGGGTTTGCAGCGCGGTGATCCGTGGGCTGCTGACGGTGCTGGTCATGACACGTTCTCCTCACGGTTCAGGAATTCAACGACGACGCTTTCAAAGGCCTGCTTCTGCTCGATCATGGCCCAGTGCCCACACCGGGGAAACACATGCAGTTCCACGTCGGGAATGGTGCGCATCGGGATCAGCGCGGCGTCCATTGGCGTGACCCGGTCATCGCGGCCCCACAGGATCAGCGTCTTCGCCTTGACCTTATGCAACATTGCCCAGGCCGGGGGGACATCGGATTCTGCTTGTGCGGCAATCATGGCCTTCATCGCTGCGGCGCTGTACATCTTGCGGGCGCTCGCCAGGGTTCCAGGTTCGGTGGCCAGAGCCCAGCGCTTTTCAATCAGCTCTTCGGTCACGGTTTCTTCGTCGTAAACCATTGAGTGAAGCCACTGGATGAGACGTTCGCGGGTGGGGTCCTCGGTGAAGGCAACCAACAGATTGATTCCCTCGGCGGGGAACGGGGCGAAGGTATTCAGGCCCAGTCCGCCCACAGTCACCAGACGGCGCACGCGCTCGGGATGACTCATGGAGAACAGTGTTCCGACCATGCCGCCCATGGAGTTGCCGATGATGTCGACCGTCTCGAGGCCCAACCCGTCGAGCAGGTCGATCACGGCCTGGGCCCCTGCAGGCATGGGGTGCAGGTCTGTGGGGTCACTGATTCCGAAACCCGGGAATTCCACCACATAGCAGCGGAAATGCTTGGCAAAGGCCGGCAATACAGCACCGAAGTTCTGCCATCCGCTGACGCCCGGCCCCGAACCATGCAGGAACACCAGGGGACTGCCCTCGCCGGCTTCCCAGTAGCGCAGCGTTCCCTGCTCGGTGGGCAATTCACGCAGGATTGCGTCGGTGCCGGCTAGAGGCGTTCCGCCCGGCAAACTCCGAAGTTCCGTAGTCATCTGATGGGCTCCTCGTTCTGCGGATACAAATGGTCTTTGGTGTACCTTATGGCCGCACAGCACCCAGCTTGGCGCGGATCCCGATGACCGGGATGCCCGCGCTCAACCGATTTATCCCCCTGGGAAACAGCAATCCCGATGGCTGAGACATAGGTCACGTTGGATCCGTTCATTGCCTAGGTTTTAGCCAGCAGCAGAGTTTTTGGGCGTGATTAGGAAGCGAGAAGTCCATGACGACAACCACCGTGAGCGATGTCCTCACCACCCGTGCCGATGAGCTCCGCTCATTGGCTTCCGTCAATGAAGAACTGGGCAAGCTCAGCGATGAAACCGTGCAGATCCTGCGTGAGAGCGGCGTTATGAAGCTGCTGGCACCGGTCGAGTACGGCGGCACCCGCGCCCACCCTGTGGAATTCGCCGAAACCGTCATGAAGATCGCAAGCCTGGACGGCTCAGCCGGCTGGGTTGCCGGAGTGGTCGGCGTGCACCCATGGGAGCTGGAGCTCATGTCGCCGAAGCTGCAGGAGGAAATCTGGGGCGAAGACGAAGACACCTGGGTTTCCTCGCCATACGCACCTATGGGCACCGCATCTCCAGTTGAGGGCGGCTACCGCTTCACCGGCCACTGGCAGTTCTCCACCGGCACCGACCACTCGGAGTGGGTCATCCTCGGCGCCTTCCTAGGCGATTCGGAGGGCAAGCCGGTTCAGCCACCGCGCTTCCTTCACGTGGTTGTTCCGCGCAAGGACTACACCATCGTGGAGGACTCCTGGGAGGTCGTGGGGCTGAAGGGCACCGGCAGCAAGGACGTCATCATCGATGACGTTTTCGTTCCCGAATACCGCGCCATCGACCAGGCCGAGCTGTTCGCCGGCGAGACGGCCCGCAAGGCAGGGAAGACCGAGCCCATTCACCGCCTGCCGTTCTACAGCATCTTCCCGGTTGGACTGACCGCAGCTGTCATCGGAATCGCCGAGGGAGCGCTGCAGGCCCACCTCGACTACCAGCGCGAACGCGTACAGATCAACGGATTCAAGTCAGTCGAAGACCCATACACGATGTACGCGGTCAGCGAGGCCGCCGGTGAAATCAGCGCTTCGCGCGACACCCTGCTGGCCAGCATCAGCCGCCTCTACGACACGGTGGCCGCCGGCGGAGAAATCAGCCTCGAGCAGCGCGCGGTTGCCCGCCGCACCCAGATCCAGGCCGCATGGCGTGCGACCAACGCCATCGACGCGATCCTTTCGCGCTCGGGCGGCAACGGACTGCGCCTGCACAACCCGGTCCAACGTTTCTGGCGCGACGCCCACATGGGCCTGGCTCATGCGATCCATGTCCCGGGCCCGAGCTACCACGCCGCGATCATGACCGAGGTAGGCGTCGAACCACCAGCGAATCTCGCCGCCGCCGTCTAGCCGCCCGATACGGAACCGAAAGGAGAATCCCATGGCACGTCAAACCGAATGGAAGAAGCTCGCGGGCAAACGGGTGGAACTACGCAAGGACGGAGTGGTGGTGCGCACCGGCTTCGTCAAGGATGTTCTAGATTCCTCCGATGTCCTCTGGCTGGAAGCCGAACATTTTAGGCAGCGCACCATGATCGACAAGAGTATGGGATTCACCATTTGTCCGATGCAAGATCCTTCGTTGAACTGACGGCCTTTTGGCCATCCACTCCGGAACCGGCGGGGCACCGGCCGCACGTTAGATCACTTCCACCGGTTCCGATCTTCTAGGCCACCCGGCCTGGCCCGCACCGCATTTCACCGACACTAGCTATAAGTGAGGAAGACAATGACTCATATCCGTGGACTTGGATATCTCAAGGTTCAGACCCAGCACATTGCCCGCTGGCGAGAACTGACCGTCGAGGCCCTGGGCTTCGCCGAAACCGTTGGCCCAAACCCTGACGGACTGTACCTGCGCATGGATGAGCGCGAAGCCCGCCTGATCGTTATTCCGGGCGACGTTGACCAGGTCGTTGCCGTTGGCTGGGAGGTCCGCGACCAGTTCGCACTGGCCTCCGTGGCCAAGGACGTCGAGGCCGCAGGCATCACCGTCACATGGTTGACGGAAGAGGAAAATGACGAGCGTGGCCTGGAGCAGGTCATCACGTTCACCGATCCAGCCGGCCACCCGGTTGAAATCTTCTTCGGCCCGCGTCTGGACCACACCCCGTTGAAAACCGGTTACGCCCAGAAGTTCATCACCGGTGCGCAGGGCATGGGACACGTGGTGTTGCCGACCACCGAGATGGAGCAGACCACCTCCTTCTACACCGAGGTGTTGGGCTTCCTGCCCCGCGGCGCCGTCCGCCTGGGTCCACAACGCCCAGCAACCCGCTTCCGCTTCTATGGCTGCAACGAACGTCACCACTCGCTGGCTATGGGACCGGCCCCGCACGGGGAGGCACCGGGCTTGGTCCACCTCATGGTCGAGGTCGAGGATCTGGACACCGTTGGCCGTGCCTACGACAAGGTTCGCCAGATGGACTTCAACATCACTGCGTCCCTGGGCCGCCACACCAACGACCACATGGTTTCCTTTTACGTCCGGGCACCGGGCGGTTGGGACATCGAGTACGGCACGGACGGCTTGCTGGTTGACGAGGCCTACTACACCTCGGAAGAAATCACCGCCGAAAGCTACTGGGGCCATTCCCATGAGGGCGCCGAACCGTTGGCCGCATTCGTACCACCGGTAGAGGTAACCGCGGGCGTATAGTCCCCCGAATCGAACGGAGAAAAAGTCCGTTGCGATCGAGTATGCGGGAGCGTTCAGCTCCCGCATACTCGCACCACCACCACCGCCGCATGCGGCGGTTCGCTAGGTCTTTTGAAACCTACCCCCAGGCGCGGCGACAGAATGGCGAGCGATGTCTTCCGAGCAGGCAGTTGGCAAGACCCAATTAGGACGGTGGACGACTGGAGATTTCGTAATCCCCAATAGGCACGACGGGTCATGCCCCATTCGTGGTCTTTTTCCCGCGACATGCCCGCACGGTGCAGATTCACCACCCGCGTCCACCGATTTTTCCATTCCTTTCAACGGATTTGCCGCATCCGTCGCCTGAACCACCCATCAAGGCCGGAGTACTTTCTGGGCGTCTGCGACAGCCTGAAATAGTCCATCCATCCTCGAATGTATTGGTTCAGCTTTTGAACGCTGTAGTCCATGGATACACTCCACTTCCCCTAAATCAGAAAACGAATTGTGGTTGCACCACCTGGAATGGTGGAGTCTCTCAACACCGTGCGGTCCAGTAGTTTGATTATGTGGCTATGTGTTGGGGAAGCAAGAAACCCATTTCCCCACTGTGCCATTTACCTGCTGGTCCAGGGTCATCAACTCGGTCATGGAGCACTCCGAAAGGTAGCGTCGGTCCCCGGCTTTCCATTCGTCATGCTGTTCCACCAGGGCCGGGCCGCCAGGCGCAGCAGGACCATTGGGTTCGCGAAGATGCCTACCATTGTTTCGTCTTTTGATTTTCTTGTTGACCCGTTCCAGGGGATTTGTGGACCATTTCTTGCGCCAGTATTAACGCCCATGAAGAAGTGCCCACTGACGGCCATTGGTTCATGGCCGTATGCGGGCTCGGCCGTGGCCGCCGGCGGGCAGCCACTTCGCGGCTGCGGGCGAGGAAGCACCCGTAGGAGTTGTTCTGCGCCCGGAGGCTAAACGTCATCACCGGAGACGTGGAAGGTGACTGCGGATCGCGCGTGACGAAGAGTCCAGCCTCATTGAGATTCGTTGCTATACCGGGCGAGAACGGGTGCTGCGGGACGATCCGGCAGCACCGAGATGGGGCGTGCCCAGCAGTCGGCAGGGAAGGTCCGCAGGTCTGCGGGGCCGTGAGAAGTGCGATCGACCGGAACCCTTGATTCGTGCGTTTTGTCTGGTCGCCGGCGGGCAGCTCTCATGACCATTCCGAGCGAATCGACTGGCTGCATGCTGGCCGCCACTGGCCACTTTCCCCTGGCCACCAACACGCCAGTGACGTGGCAGGAACTGGGTGAAAACCAGCACGCCCCCGCGGGCACCCGAAACATCCCCAGACCTTGGGGTGCGAGGAGGCGAACAACTTGATGACCTTCCGGGTACTGCTGCTGGACCTGTTGTGCCGCGGGCAGGCTGAAGGCGGTGCGGACAAGGGAGACGACACTTTCTTGGGAGCCCGGCACGTGGTGAGCACGTTGCGCATGAAATGTCTGCGGAAGCGTTGCCGTGCGGCGCCCTGGAACGCGGTGGCGATGGACCTTTTCAAGCACATGTGGGCATCGGAGGTCGCCAGATCCACCCCGCCCAGCCCGCGGGTCTTCGAGAAGCGCAGGAACACTATCCCGAGGGCCTCGTTCACGCAGTCACTGAGGTCGAAGCCCAGCACCTGCCGCTGTCCGTCGCCCGCCACCTCCGAAGATCACCAGCACCGATTGGGAGACCACACACTGGTTTAGCCGCGCCAGGAGGTAGCTGGCGTACGGGTACTCCAGGGCGGACAGATCTCTGGCGCGGAAGTTAGAGACCTCGTGGTGCAGATCCTCGAGATCTCGAAATTCAGATCTCGGTGTCGGAGCCCAGTGCTGCACGAAGCGTACGCCGTAAGCAACGACTGGCTGGCAGGCCAGCGCGACGGCAGCATTGGAAGCTGCCGTCTGCTGACCCCGCTGGTCGTACGTGCCCACGTCCGGTTTTCATCGAGCAATAATTCCTACTCATCGGGACCTCGACAAAGGACCTCCAACTATGCGTGTTGTAATCGGACCATGATACGTAGTTCGGTTTTCACGCCCGGGGCTCTGCTCACCGGCCGTCGGGCCCTCGTCACCGGCGGTGCCTCGGGCATCGGCGCAGCCATTGCCCGCGCATTCGCCGCACACGGCGCACACGTCCTCGTCACCGATCTATACTTCGGTAATCCACTCGACTTCGATCCGGGCTCGGACGGGACGATCACCACACTTGAGCACGATGTCCGCACTGACAGCCCTGACCCGCTCCTCGAACATCGGCCCGACATCCTCGTCAACAACGTCGGTCACTACCTGTGCCCCCCGCGACCCTTCACGGACAACGCCCCCGACCTATGGGCGGAGCTACACGAGATTAATCTCGGTCACGTGCTGCGTTTGACCCACGCGGTCCTGCCAGGTATGAACGAGCGTGGCCGCGGCGGCTCGATCGTCAATCTCACCACCGTCGAGGCGCACCGGGCCATGCCTGGCCATACCATCTACTCCGCCTACAAGGCCGCCCTCATGCAGTTCACTCGCTCGCTCGCCGCCGAGGTCGGTCCGTCAGGGATCCGCGTGAACGCCCTCGCCCCGGATCTGATCGAAACCGTCCAGGTTCCTTACACCGATCTCGTGCCCGAAAGGGACCTGCCGCTGTGGCCGAGCTGGTCACCTCTCGGCGGTCCCGGGCAACCCGAAGATGTCGCTGGCGCGGCTCTCTTCCTCGCTTCTGACCTGTCCCGCTTCGTCACCGGCGGCACCATTCACGTCGACGGCGGAACGCACGGCGCCGGCGGCTGGGTACCCCGCGCGTCCGGCGGCTGGACCAACCGTCCTCGTAACCCCTGATCTAAAAGGAACATTACTATGAAGATTTTGATTGTCGGTGGCACCGGCATGATCGGCGCCCACACCGCACTGCACCTGCGCGATCAGGGTAACGACGTCACCATCGCAGCGCGCGCCCAGATGACGGCCGAATCGCCGGTAGCCGATTTCCCAATATTGATCGGCGATTACACGCTTCCGTCCTTAACTCCCGAGCAACTATCGGGGTTCGACGGCATCGTCTTCGCGGCCGGCCAAGACGTGAGGCACAAGAATAGCAACGCGGATGATTCGCAGTTCTGGGAGAAGACCCAGTCCGGTGGCGTCCCGCGTTTTGCGGCACTGGCAAAACAGGCGGGCGTTCCCCGGTTCGTTCAGGTAGGCAGCTACTACCATCACCTCCGTCCCGACCTGGCAGTCGGCAACCCATACATTACGGCCCGGCAGGCTGCTGATGAGGGGGCGCGGGCACTCGCGGACGACTCGTTCATAGTCTCGACCCTCAATCCACCGTCCATCATCGGGGTCGTGCCGGGGGCATCGGTGAATCGGTATCGGCGAATGGTCTCGTGGGCCGCGGGCAACGAGCTGGATATCCCCGACTTTGCCCCCGTTGGGGGGACCAACTACATGTCAGCTCGATCGTTAGCGGAAGCGGTTTGGGGTGCGCTTCGCAGCGCAAAAACGGGGTCGGCCTACCTGGTTGGCGACCAGAACCTCCGCTACCGCGAGTTCTTCCAGATGCTCGTCGACGCCGCAGGTTCTTCCCGTATGATCGAAGAGCGCAACGAAGAGCACCCACTGTTACCGGACAATGCCATCATTCAGGGCCGCGGCAATGCGCTTTCTTACGAGCCGGACGCGGAGAATCTGTGCTTGCTCAGTTATACGCGCAATGACTGTGCTCGTGCAGTCCAGGAACTCGTCGATACCGTGCGTGCTGCTGGCTAAAACTCAGCACTCCTGGATGAATAAGTCTTAAGCGGCGCCGAGCCTCTTTTTATCTGCTCCCAACCGGTTGGACCGGGTGATCAGATCTTGCACTGTTGTTGATGTCATGGTTCTCTCCAGCTAAAAAGTGTTTTACGCGTCGGCCAGGGCACGGGGCGTGCCATAGCGCTCGGCTTCGATGTCCTCCAGGGACTTGCCCGCGGTGTCCGGGGCCCAGATGGTGCCGATGAGCAGCGCAGCGACCTGCAGGCCGAAGATGATCAGCCCGAACTTCTCCAGGCCGATGCCGGTGAGCATCACCGGGAAGACCAGCGAGAACAGGCCGACCATGACCCGGGCGAGCATGAACAGCACGCCCTGGGAGCTGGCCCGGAATTTGGTGGCGAAGAGTTCCGCGGCCCACAGTCAGTAGAACGCCTGAGCACCGAGGCCCGCCGAGACGCCCCTGGCAATGGCGAAGAAGAACAGCGCGAACGGGCCAGGGGGCGCGAAGATCAGTCGGCTTCCGGTGACTCCCAGCGGTTCCACGAGGACTGCCAGTGCGAATCCGATGGCCGGGCCGATCGACCAGGCCAGTTGTGCGGCACCGAAGGCATTGGCCGACACCGCGGCGATGACCCCGACGAGCGCGGCATCAAAGCCGAAGGCGTTCTGCCAGAGCGTGAGGCTGGTGACCAGCGCGATGATCGCCCCGGCCTCCGTGTAGTTGGACATGGCCACGGTGGCTTTCCAGCCGCTGATAGTGCGTGGAGCCTTGACTGGTTTCGTCGTAGTGGTGGCCAAGGACTCAGGCACCCCGTCCGGCTTGTACGCGCCGACGCGTGCGGCCTCGATGCCCGCCTAGTAGCCGGAGGCGCGGAACGCTGCTTCCGAGTCCGCTGGGAGGCCGCGGGAGGCACGCCACTGCGCCAATTCCGCGCGCACATCGGTGCAGAACGCGTCCATGAACACCGCGTTGGCGGCCAGCACGTCGCCGGAACGCTGCGCGGTGACCAACGCGTCGTGATCAACCAGCAGGGCGCGGGCATACATTTCCTGCACGTTGAGCACCCAGCGGATCTGGCCCTGGATCTTGTTCTCGACGTTGTGGCGCTGGTCAAGCATGAAGGTGATCTCGGTGTCGGCGTCCAGGCCATCGCCGCGGATCACCTCTAACATGGTGCGGAAGAGCTGGAACGGATCCGCGGATCCCACAATCAGGTCGTCGTCCGCGTAGAAGCGCGAGTTGAAGTCGAAAGATCCCAGCTTGCCCAGTCGCTGCAGCTACATCACGATGAATTCGACGTTGGTTCCCGGTGCGTGGTGCCCGGTGTCCAGGCAGACCTTGGCCCGGGTCTCCGAGGGCTGCTACCTGGGCGTAGGAGGTTCCCAGTCGGGAACATCGGTGTGGTAAACCGATGGCTCAAAGAACTTATACTCGAGCATCTAACGCTGATCGCCACTCAGGCGGGGGTAGATCTGTGCCAAGGACTCGGCCAAGCGGTCCTGCCGGCCACGCATGTCGGCCTGGCCCGGGTAGTTCGAGCCTTCGGCGAGCCAGATCTTCAAATCACGGGAACCGGTGGCATCCATGACGTCCACGCATTCGAGGGGGCGGTCCACGGCCTTGCGGCGCACCGCCGGGAATCAGCGGTGGTCCCCCCTGACCTCGGTTCGCCAACCTGCGGTCGAAATCGGACGTACCGCTGTTGAGGTACTGCTGCGCGAGGCCGGGTCCGGCGCGGTGCGCGAACAATTCGTCTTTGCCCCCAAGCTCGTTCAGCGCGCGTCATCAGCCATCAACCCTGCGATGCACCGCCCCGACTGATGATTCCCCCGCCTGTCCATAGGCAGGCCTCCGGCTCATCCCCGCGAAATCAACCATTCGAGCACCTCGGGTTCCAAGGTGCGATCGGCGAAAATGAGTCGTTGCACAGAACCAA
This sequence comes from Paeniglutamicibacter sp. Y32M11, assembly GCF_019285735.1. Lineage (GTDB taxonomy): Bacteria > Actinomycetota > Actinomycetes > Actinomycetales > Micrococcaceae > Paeniglutamicibacter. The sequence goes on from NZ_CP079107.1 coordinate 4,054,246, forward strand.
GCCCTACTGCCGCCCGCGTTTTCTGCGAGGTTTCTCCCGTCCACAGCAGTCGCAGCCCGACCTTGGTTGCGACTCGGGCGGATGCGGGATTGGTTGATAACACCCGCGCGATGACGGGTACCTCTGTCCGTGTTTCCCCGGCTTTTGTTATGGCTCGGCGCGCCAGGTGGGTGGCAAAGCCGTGGCCCCAGCCGTCCGGATCCAGCCGGTAGCCAAGATTCCAGATGTTGGGCCCAGCCCCAGTTTTGAAGAGGTGCACTCCCCCGGTTCCCAGCACTTGGCCGGGCAGTAGGCCCGGGTAAGTCCCCGCGCTTCCCAGTCGGACTACCCAATGCGATAGTCCATGCTCTTGCCAACCGCGGCCAAACATCGCCAAGGTGGCCGTCACTTGCTCCGGATCGGTCACTCGCTCGCCCGGGATGTGAGCCCAGGTCCGGGGGTGGTTGGCTATGGCGAAAATTTCATCAAGATCACCTGGTTGAGGAACATCGAAGAGCAGGGGTCCGGACTGCTGTGTGCCGTGCGAAGTTTTAGAATCCATGATTCTCACAGTGTAAAGGCCGGACTTCCCCCGCCAGGGCTGCGCGGAATCCGGTGGCAGACTTCCGGAAAATCATCGATCTCTAGGAGAACGGTGTGACCCCGCAGTGCGCCTCAGGAGGCAGGATAGTGGCCGTCTTCCCACGACAAGTCGATAGCCGGAATATGGGGTGTAGTTCCATGCCAAGGCGCGAAAGAAGTTGGGCGGCTAATTGCCGATGCCATGGGTGAAGCACGCATCAGCCAGCGAGCCTTCGCAGATCAAACAAGCATCTCCCAATCCACTATTTTCAGGATCATTTCCGGGCAACGCACGGCAAAACTCCCTGAGATCATTCAGATTGTCTGGGCCACAGGATGGACAGTCGCCAAAATCAGGGGGCCTACGCCGTACCCGACCGGGTCCAGTGCGCCGCGCGGGCGATATTGCGAGACCGTTCGCCGTCGAGCTCTCCCAAGTGGTGCGGAACGTCGATGGTTCCAGGACGCATCGGGTGCACTTCGTGGCTTCTGGTCCGGCGGGCAGGATCGAGCCGTCCGATCTCCCGACGCTGCTCTGACAACGCGCAACTCCACGACCCGCGGTTCCGGCATACCCGCAGCCCGTCGGTGTTGTCGCTTGGCCAGCGGAAACCACCAGCGACCCAGATCGCATATGAGTCAATACTCGTTGCATATCTATTACTTCCCGGGACCGTTCGACCGCTGGCCATTGGGTAGGGTGTGACCATGATCAACTCAGCCCGCTTGCACTCGGACCTCTCCCGCCTCAGCCGCGAAACCGGCATGATGCTAGCCACCATCGATACGCTCTCCGACGCCGAAATGGCCGCCCCGTCGCTGTGCGAGGGGTGGAGCCGCGCGGATGTCATTGCGCACCTCGCGTCCAACGGCCGCACCCTGGTGAAGCTCATCGACTGGGCCACTTCCGGGGAGCCGCAGCAGCTTTATGCCTCCCCGGAGGCTCGCACCGAAGAGATCAACACGCTGGCGGCGTTGCCCCGCGAGGAACTCATCGCTCGTTTCCGCGAGGCCGCAGAATTCTTCGCCGAGCAATCCGATCGGCTCACCGGCGAGCTGGCGATCGAGGAGGTGGACCTGCACGGCAAGGTCATTCCCGCGACCTCCATCGTGGCGCTGCGCATCTCCGAGATCGTGGTTCACCACCATGATCTGGACACCGCATGGACCATTGCCGAAGCGGACCCGGACTCGCAGCTGAACGCCGTGGAGGCAGCCGTGCGCACCATGCGGGCCAAGAACGCCCCGGGCATGAGTATTGTCTCCGAGGAAGGCGATGAATGGGTCATCGGTGACGGATCGCTGAAGGTTCGCTCCGACCGCGAGGGCCTGATCGAATGGTTGGCCCGCGGCCAGGGCCGCTACATCGAGGCCGACGGGCCCTTGCCGGTCTTGCCCACCTGGTAAGCAAACAACGTCGGGCCCTACAAACGCATGGCGTTTGTAGGGCCCGACGGCTTTTAACGGATCAGCAGAACTACAATGCGATCTGGCGGTTCTGGTCCTTGTAGAGCAGGTAGCGGAAGTTCGATGGTCCGCCGGCGTAACAAGCCTGCGGACAGAACGCGCGCAGCGACATGTAGTCCCCTGCCTCGACCTCAACCCAGTCGGCGTTCAGGCGGTAGACCGCCTTGCCCTCGAGCACGTATAGGCCGTGCTCCATCACGTGGGTTTCCGCGAACGGGATCGAGGCGCCCGGTTCGAACGTCACGATATTCACGCCGAAGTCGAACGCCACGTCCTGGGGGTCGAGCATGCGCGTGGTGCGCCACTTACCCTCGGTCTCCGGCATGGCGCCGGGCTCGATGTCGCGCTCGTTGCCGACGACCGGCGCCGGTGCAGCAACACCCGCCAAGACCTCGTAGCGCTTGCGGATCCAGTGGAAGGTTGCCACCTCGACGCCGTTGTTGTGCGCCTGCCACTGCGTGCCGGCCGGGACGTAAGCGAAGCCGCCCTCTTCCAAGGTGTGGGCAGTGCCGTTGATGCTCACGCTCAAATGCCCGGAGACCACAAACAGGAAGGACTGAACCTCGGCCTGCGGCTCCGGGTGATCCGAGCCGCCACCCGGGGCGACCTCCACGATGGACTGGGCAAAGGTGGTTGAGCCGCCGGCGACCGGGCGGTTGAGCACCCAGGCGCGGGTGCCGGTCCACTCGGGGAAGACCGAGGTGACGATGTCGCGCAGCACCCCGCGCGGGATGACGGTGTACGCCTCGGTGACGATGGCGCGGTCGGTCAGCAGGTCGGTCTGCGGCGGATGCCCACCGTAGTTCGTGTAGTAGCTTGCATCGCCACGAGTCTGGATCTTAGACATTCGAGTCCTCCGTCTGTGTTGCTCGCGCCAGGGCGATTGATTCAAGGGTGGATAGGGATATTTCGGCCGTCGAGGTGATTTCCTCGGCGGTCAGTGCGCCACAGATCAGCCCGCGGCGGATGAAGTTGGCCAGCGCCTTCGCGGTTGCCGGTTCATCCATGATGGACGATTCGAAGCGGTGCACGTAATTGCGCAGGCGTGCCGCGGCGGCGGCAAAGCCTTCGCGGTAGAACGCGTAGGTCGCCAGGTAGCGGGTCGGCAGCTGGTTCTGATGTAGGTCCCAGCCTTGGTAGATCCCGCGTTCCAGGTGGCGGCGCACCAGGCGGGCGTGAAGCGCCCAGGCGGCCTGGATTTGTTCCGGTTCACCCAGCGGCAGGATGTTGGTCGAGCCGTCGGAAAGGTGGACGCCGGTGCCGGCGACGGCCACCTGCATGACGTTTTTGGCGTGGTCCGCTGCCGGATGCTCCATGGACTGATAGGCCGCCGCGATCCCCAGCGAGGCCGAGTAGTCGTAGGTGCCATAGTGCAGCGAGGAAATCCTGCCCTCGCCGACGTGCAATAGTGTGGCCGCCGGCACGGTTCCCTCATGGGAGAGGATCAGCTGCGGGGTTTCCATCTGCACCTCGAAGCGCAGGCGTCCAGCGGGTAGCGAATGCGCTGCCTCCAGCTGCTCGCAGACGAAGACCATGGCCTTGACCTGATCAACGGTGGTGACCTTCGGGAGGGTCAGCACCAGGCCGTCGGGCAGTTCACCGGCGCCGAGTAGGGTGGCGATGAACAGATCCAGCGTACGCAGCCCGCGGGACCGGGTGGGTGCCTCGAAACACTTAAAGCGGATACCGATAAATGGCGGGGCCAAACCCGTTGCCACGGCCTTGGTGACCTGTCCGGCCGCGGCAATGGCCGCTGCGTCCTCGGCCGCATCGCCGCGGTCCCCATAGCCGTCCTCGAAGTCCAGGCGCAGGTCCTCGATGGGCTCGCGTTCCAGCTTCGCGGCCACCAGCACGGCCAGTTCCTCCGGCCCCGCCAGCCCCAGCGTCTGGGCCAGGGCGGCGAGCCCGGCCACGCCGCCGGCAGCCTCAAGGGCAGCTTCGCCCCAGGCCGCGGGCAGCTCGGGGGTAAAACGGTCGGCCGGGACATAGACGGTATGGATGGGCTGGCGCGCACCGGAATCCCCGGGGTAACTCTTCGCCAGCAGTTCGTCGGTGGTTGCCAGTTGACGCTCGACCTGTTCTAGGGCTGCTGCGCTCAGCACGCCGCGCCCCGTCATTTTGTCGCCAGTTCGGTACTTAGCAGGCGGTAAGCCGGCAGCGTGAGGAAATCTTCAAAGTCCTCATCGCGCCCGGAGACCAGGCGGCCGATGAGCTCCGCGGCGGGCGCGTAGTAGGCGGCGAAGGATTGCTCGTCGTCGACCTCGGAACGCAACTTTTCGACCTGAACGGCCAAGGCCTCGGCAACAAGCTCGGCGGTGATGGTGTTGCCGGTGTCCGCGGCAACGACCTTATTGCGGATCTGCTGCCAGATCTGCGAACGCGAGATCTCTGCGGTGGCGGCATCCTCCATGAGGTTGTGGATGGCCACCGCACCATTGCCCGAGAGCCAGACCGCGGTGTAGGCGACAGCGACGTAGAGGTTGGCGTTAACTCCGGCCTCGGTGACCGAGCCCGGTGCCGAAGCAACATCGAGCAACTGCTCGGCGGTCACGTTGACCTCGGGGCGCTGTCGGTCCAGCTGGTTTGGCTTGGTGCCCAGCACGGAGTCGAAGACCTCGACGCAGATCGGGACCAGGTCCGGGTGGGCGACCCAGGAGCCGTCGAAGCCGTCGTTGGCCTCGCGGGTCTTATCCGCTCGGACCTTTGCGAAGGCGGCGGCGGTGACCTCGGGTTCGCGGCGGTTGGGGATGACGGCGGCCATGCCGCCCATGGCGAAGGCTCCGCGCTTGTGGCAGGTCTGGACCAAAAGTTCGGTGTAGGCGCGCATCATCGGGGCCGTCATGGCCACGTCGGCGCGATCGGGCATAACGAACTTTTCCCCTGCCTCGCGGAAGTACTTGATGATGGAGAAGAGGTAGTCCCAGCGGCCGGCGTTCAGGCCCGAGGCGTAGTCGCGCAGCTCGTAGAGCATCTCGTCCATCTGGAACGCCGCGGGAATGGTCTCGATGAGCATGGTGGCGCGCACCGTGCCGTGTTTGATGCCCAGTTCGGCCTCGGCGAAGGCGAATACGTCGTTCCACAAGCGGGATTCGAGGGCTGACTCCATTTTGGGCAGGTAGTAGAACGGTCCCTGGCCTGATTCGGAGAGTAGCTTCGCGTTGTGGAAGAAGTGCAGGCCGAAGTCGACCAACGCACCAATGGCCGGGGCGTCATTGATGAGCACGTTGGCCTCGGGCAGGTGCCAGCCGCGCGGGCGGACGACCACAGTGGCAAGAGGCGCGTCGGTGCGCAGGGTGTAGGTTTTGCCCTTGGCCGCATCCTCGAAGGACAGCGTGCCGGCCGCGGCAACGCTGAGGTTGGCCAGTGAATCGACCACGTTATACCAAGTCGGGGTCGAGGCGTCTTCTAGGTCGGCAAGCCAGACCTTGGCACCGGAGTTCAGCGCGTTGATGGCCATCTTGGCCGGGGAAGCCGGGCCGGTGATTTCCACGCGGCGGTCCCGCAGTGCGGCCGGTGCTGGCGCGACCTTCCAATCGCCGGCCCGGACGTCGGCGGTGGCCGCATCAAAATCTAGGGTCCCGGTTGTGGCGACCTTGGCCCGCGCGGTCGTGCGGGCTTCAAGGAGCTCATCGCGGGTTGCACCGAACTTCTGGTGTAACGCAAGAACGAAGGCAAGGGCCTCGGTGGAAAGGATTTCATCGGCCGTGGCAACTGCCGGGATGTGTGTCAGGGTGATGCTCATAATGGTGGACCAGATCTCTCTTGCTACTTGTTCTTAGCGGCGGCGGCGGTAACGGCTGCGGCAACATCTGCTGCCACGTGCGGATCGAAGACGGAGGGAATGATAAATCCAGGGTTGAGTTCATCTTGGCCCACCCGAGCGGAAATCGCATCGGCTGCCGCTAACAACATTTCGTCGGTGATATCTGAAACGTGTGCGTCGAGCAGTCCGCGGAAGAAGCCGGGGAAGGCCAGGACGTTGTTGATCTGGTTGGGGAAGTCGGAACGTCCGGTGGCGACAACGGTGGCGTGCCGGCCAGCGGCGATTGGGTCGACCTCGGGATCCGGGTTGGCCATGGCAAAAACGATGGCGTTCTTGTTCATGGCTTCGATGTCGGCCTCGTGAAGAATGTTGGGGGCGGAGACTCCAATGAAGACGTCGGAGCCGATCATGGCTTCCTTGAGGGTTCCGGTGAACTGCTCCGGGTTGGTATTTTCCGCCAACCACTGGCGGTGCGGGTCACTGGAGCGATCGGCCCGGCTGATCGCGCCGTTGCGGCCCGCGGCAATGATGTTCGTGGCACCGCGCGCGGTCAGGAGCTGGATGATGGCGTTGCCTGCGGCACCGACCCCCGAGACAACGATGCGCACCTTGTCGATCTGCTTGCCGACCACCAGTAGCGCGTTGTTTAGGGCGGCCAGGGTGACAATGGCGGTGCCGTGCTGGTCATCGTGGAAGACCGGGATGTCGAGTTCCTCGCGCAGGCGGGCCTCGATTTCGAAGCAGCGTGGTGCGGCGATGTCTTCGAGGTTTACCCCGCCGTAGACCGGCGCGAGCGCCTTGACGATCATGATGATCTCCTCGGTGTCCTGCGTGTCTAGGCAGACGGGCCAGGCATCGACGTTGGCGAACTGCTTAAAGAGCGCCGCTTTGCCTTCCATCACCGGAAGCGCGGCGGCCGGGCCGATGTTGCCCAGGCCCAGGACGGCGGAGCCGTCGGTGACCACGGCAATGGTGTTGCGCTTGATAGTCAGATTGCGGGCGTCCGCTGGGTTTTCGGCAATGGCCAGGCACACGCGGGCCACCCCGGGGGTGTAAGCGCGGGACAGATCGTCGCGGTTGCGCAGGGCGACCTTGGGGACGACCTCAAGCTTGCCGCCTAGGTGCATGAGGAAGGTGCGATCCGAAACGTTGCGGACGTTCACTCCCTCGAGAGCGTCCAAGGCGTCGCGGACTACCTGGCCGTGTTCGGCATCGGTGGTGTTGCAGCTGACGTCGACAACCATGTGGTCATGGCCGGATTCGGCCACGTCAAGGGCGGTGATCGAACCTCCGGCGCGACCCACGGCCGCTGCCAATTCGCTGGTTGCAGTGATCGAGACGGGCGTTTGGACACGCAACGTCAGGGAATATCCCGGGCTTGGAACAGCCATATCGTCCTCCTGAAAATGTTTCCGTATAGTGGATACTATTATCTGCGGAGTGAAATTACAAGCATCTATGTGCAATGGGTCACGGGAATTGTGTGCCAAAGTTTCGGATCGTGGAATAATCTTCTGAGGCTCCGGTATTGTTGGGCCCAAGTACCAGCCCATTTGCGAGATCATCCCCATGATTCGCGCTCGCCCACAAAGATCCAGGAGCATTTCCATGGCCGAAGTAAAGACGACATCGGGCGTCCAATCCGTCGAGCGCGCTTTCGAGCTTCTCGAGCTCATTGGCCGGGCCGGCGGAGAAGCGGCCCTCAGCGAACTGGCCATGGACACCACGCTCCCGTTGCCCACCATCCACCGGCTGCTGCGTACCCTGGTGGGCATTGGATACGTCCGCCAGCTGAGCAACCGCCGCTACGCCCTGGGCCCCCGGCTGATCCGTCTGGGCGAGGTTGCCAATCGCCAGCTTGGAGCGCTGTCCACTCCCATCCTCCAGAACCTGGTGAACGGTTTGGGCGAATCGGCCAGCATCGCGGTGCTCGACGGCGACATGGTCACCTACATTTCCCAGGCCCAGTCGCCGCACGCGATGCGCATGATTACCGAGGTTGGACGCCGTTCCTCACTCCACGGCACCGGCGTCGGCAAGGCGATCCTGGCGGTGCTGGACAACGAACGGGTCCAGCGCCTAGTCAACCAAGCCGGTATGCCGGCTCACACGCCAAAGACCATTGGAACCATGCACCAGCTCTTTGACGAACTCGAAAAAGTGCGGGCACGCGGCTACGCGATCGATGAGGAAGAGCAAGAGATCGGTGTGCGCTGTCTGGCGATGTCGATCCCCGGCGCACCGACACCAATGGCCATCTCCATCTCCGGTCCGGTCACCCGACTGAGCGACGAATTCGCCGCCCGGGCCGTACCGCTGCTGCGCGCGGCGACCACCCAGCTTTCCGCGGCGCTGGCCGTGACGACCGGCTAACACCCGCACAAACACCACAAGACGGTCCCGTGGATGCGGGAACAGTGATTCCCCGCTTCCACCGGACCGTCTTGCTCGTTAAATCGACCGCACCGGCGGATCAGTGGTGTGTTGCGGGCGGAGAAGAACGCATAAATTCGGACTCGTCCGGGCATGGAACGCCGGCTTTCGCACATTTTTTGCGATGCGCCTCCACGATGCCCTTAAATTCGTCCTCGTTGACGACGGGGATTTCATCACCGTTTGCGTCAATAATCTTGCCGGACTTGAAGCGGTCCCCCTCTAGCAGCCCGCGGATCTCCTCGGCCTTGACGATGCGCGGAATCTGATCCGCAATGAGCATGCGCGGCGGGGCCGCGGCAAAGGCCGAACCGTCTTTCCTCGGAGTGCCAATCTTCAGCTCGTTAAAGAGCAGGTTGAGCAACACGGCCATGACCGCAGCCGAGCTAATGCCCGAGTGGAAGATGGTGGCGAACCACGTTGGGAACGCGTCGTAGAAATCGGGCTTCACAATGGGCACGGCGCCAGAGGCGATCGAGGTCGCCACGATGATCAGATTCAAGTTGTTCTCGTACTTCACGCTAGCCAACGTGCGAATGCCGGAAGCCGCAACGGTGCCGAAAAGTACGATCCCCGCCCCGCCCAGCACGGGGGTGGGGATGGCAGCAACCACGCGGCCGAGCACCGGCAACAGACCTAGGACCACGAGGATGCCACCCCCTGCGGTGACCACAAAGCGGGACTTGACGCCGGTAATGGCCACCAGCCCGACGTTCTGCGCGAACGCGCTCTGCGTGAAGGTGTTGAAGACGGGGGCCAAAATGCTCGAGGCCATGTCCGCACGCAGTCCGTTGGCGATGCGCCGCGAATCTACCCGGGTCTTGGCAATCTCGCCGACCGCCAGAATGTCCGCGGTGGTCTCGGTGAGGATCACGATGACGACAATTGTCATTGAGACGATGGCACCAACCTCAAAGACAGGCCAGCCGAAGGCAAGAGGCTGCGGGAAGGCAAAGATGGTGCCGTGGGCCACCGCGGAGAAGTCCGCCATGCCTAGGAATACCGCGATGATGGTGCCGATGACCATCGCCAACAGAATCGACAGACGCGAGATCGCCGCCTTTCCGACCTTAGAGAGCAATAGCACGATGACCATGGTCATTCCGGCGAGTCCGATGTTGGCCAACGACCCGTAGTCATCGGCCTTGGTGTTCCCGCCCATGGCCCAGTTGGCGGCCACCGGGGTGAGCGAGAGTCCGATCATGGTGATGACCACGCCGGTCACCACCGGTGGGAAGAATCGTACAATTTTCGCGAAGAACGGGGCGATCAGGAAGCCGATCACCGAGGCGGCCAAGACGGCACCAAATACCGACTGGAGACCACCGTCCCCATTAACAATCGCCACCATGGTGGACACCGAAGCAAACGAGGTGCCCTGCACCAGCGGAAGCTGACAGCCAAAAAACGGGATTCCGACGGTTTGTAGGATCGTGGCCAGACCGCCGACAAAAAGGCAGCTGGCGACGAGCACGCCGATTTGCTCCGGGCTCAGCCCCGCGGCCCCTCCGATGATCAGCGGCGGGGCAATGATGCCGCCATACATGGTTAATACGTGTTGGAGCCCGTATGCGACGGTTTTACCCAGGGGTAGCCGCTCGTCCTCGGGCCGGGATAATGTATTTTTGACTTGCGCAGCGTTCATGTCTGACTCCTTGATGGATTGCGACGCATTGGGGGTGCCCGCGTGGCAGCGCAGGTACCCCCAAACCCTATCGGTTAGCAGAATCCGGGCGTATTTTCCCAGATGGGGTGGGCCGCAGAAGCCCCTTCCCGGGTGATGGCAGCCTCGATCAGGCCGTACGGACGATCCGCCGCAAAGAAGACCTCATTCGGGTTGTCTTGACCAAATGGCGTCAGATCAACAAGGAAATGATGCTTGTTGGGCAGGGAGAACCTGATCTCCTCGATCTCCGGATGGGCTTCGAGTACCGCCTCGCCCATGTCGAACATCGTTTGCTGCAAAGCAAAGGAATGTCTGGCGGCGAAACCCGTTAGCAGCAGTTCACGCACCGAGGCATAGACGGCGTTGAAATCCAGGACCCCTCCGGCTACCGCGGTCGAGCTGTAGCGCCAGCGGCTGCTGACATCGGTGGCAAGAATCCTGTCATCGGTTTCCTGCAGCGTGGTGTAGCGATCGACGGGAAAGTTGCGGAATTCACTGGCGGTGGTTTTGAGCACCGTCAGGTCCTTAATCCCGGCCAGCACCGTCGGCTCTCCATCAGTGATTTCCAGTACGGCGGTTCGCACCTCGCACTTGTTTCGGGAAAAGGCGTGGTCGTGATTCCGGATGCGGTCCCAGAAATATTGTTCGGCTGCCCATCGTCCACCGGTGACCCAGTCAAATTCCGTGGTGAAGTGCTTACCGAGCCGCAGTAGGAACGCCTCCGGTGAGCCAACTCCATCCCGGGCAAGGCCGTAGACGGTGTTCTTCTGCGTGTCGGTGGCAACGACGTGCCGGTTGTCCCCATCGACGTGCGCGGCGAGAAAATCGCCGCGAAGCTGAGAGGTGACGTTCAAATCCTCGATCTGGTGGCGGGCGGTGTCGCGCGTGATTTTCACCAGCCGGACTTCGGCCTTGCCATATTGATTGGCTCCAAGCACGATCTTGGTGCCTGTTCGTTTTTCGGTTGCTGCGGTATTCATGTTCTCTAGCTCCCTCGGTACGTGGAATAAGCAAACGGGCTGATAAGAAGAGGCACGTGGTAATGAGCAGCGGTGTCGCTAATGACGAAATCGATGCTGACCACGGGAAAGAAGGTTTCCGTACCCGTCATTCCGAAGTAGTCACCCGTGCCGAAGGTAATTCGGTGGTGACCAGCTTCAACCTTTGTCGGACCAAGGGTCTGGATGCGCCCATCGGCATCGGTGACTCCTGACCCGATTTCTTGCCATCCGGATGCCGTCTTGGCTTCCAGCGTGGCCTTGACACCGGAGGCAGGCCTCCCGGTCCCGGTGTCGAGTACATGGGTGGTGATGTGGCTTCTCGCAGCCTGGGTGACACTCATCAAGGACTCCTTTGGATTCGTTGAAGGGGAAAGAAAACCAGCAAATTTTGGCCTGTGATTTAGCGGTCGGGCACACGGTTGAACGCCGCGGCAAGACGCAGAAGCGCGATGGCACGCAGCTGCTCGTCGACTTCCACCAGCTCGGTCTCAAAGTCGTTCCTCAGACGGCGACGCAGTTCTGCAAGAATTTCTTTGCTGCTTCGGCCTGCGGCCCGGATGAGAAAAAGCCGGGAGAACCGTTCTTCGTAGGCGCGGTTCCCAGCCAGCAGCTCGGCGGCAACCTGCGCGTCGAAGGCCAGATCGGATTGTTCGCCGCGGCTGAGCGCCGCTTCTGCCGAGGACCCGGCGGCGCGTTCCCCGATGCGGGGATGGTGGGCCAGTGCCGCGTTGATCTCCGCTTCGGTGAAGGGGTTGGCGGCAGTTTGTGCACAGGCCAGAAGTTCTTCAAGAGAACTAAAAGGGCGGGCATCAAGAGTGGCTTCAACCCAGCGATCTACGTCGGCACATGGTCGAAGCACTGCGTCCGCTGTCTTTGCGTCGAGTGCATTAAAACGAGAAATGTCCATGGGGTGATCAGCTCTTTCATTCCTGCTTGGTATACCGACACCATCCAGGGCTGAACACCCTTACCACCGGCGTGAACCGGCTTCGACTCGATGTTTCTGGATGGTGGAACTTTGCTTTCACACCATGTAACTCCGCTCACACTCCATCCGTCAAGGGCTTCGGCGAATCTCCTTTCGCGGCCCGCTGCCCCCAAAGCCGCCCCGGCTGGGTGCGAAGCACGTCACATTTCCCTCTTGCGGTTCACATGATTCGCGTTCATACTTATTCTCACAAGACAATATTAAATTTCCATATATCGGAATTCAGATCGTTCCGAGGAGGATCACGTGAAAGTCACCCAGCCCATCGCTGAAGTATCCAGCGAGACACAACCACACACGGTTCCGGAAACGTCTACGGCGCTGACCACCAGCATGTTCCATCCCATCAGGGGATTAGATCCGGATCTTAGTATCGAACCGCGTCGCACCAAGCCACGGGTCGGGCTCTGGTCGCGGCTCTGGACCACGCGCAACTAACACCAAGGTGACCGGCATCCCGCACGGTGTCGGGGACCACGTCATGATGCCATGACCCAGGAAACGCCTACACTACGACCGCCAGCCCATGGGCTACTTCCCATACGGCGGCATCAACACCAGTAGACGGGGAGCTAAACACCGCGCAGCTCATCCTCAGGACAGGTTCACAGAGAAGAATGACAGCCTCACGCTCAAAGGATGATTTCACTTGAATCCAGTCCAGAATCAAGGCGGGCCCGCGCCTCGAACCATGCTGATCACAGGAGCCGGGTCCGGGATCGGGCGTTCGGTGACCCGGCGGATGCTCGCCGCGGGATGGAACGTGGTCCTCGCCGGTCGACGTGAGGAACAACTGCGACAAAGCGCCAGCGCCTACCCCCATGCCCTGGTAGTTCCGACGGACATCACCGATTCGTCGGCGGTAGAGCGACTTTTCGCCGCCGGAATCGAACGTTTCGGCAAGATCGACGTGCTCTTTAACAACGCCGGTGTCTTCGGCTGCGCCGCAACCATCGGAGAGCTTTCGGCGCAGCAATGGCAGGACGTCTGCGCCGTGAACCTCAATGGGACGATGTTCTGCGCTGGAGCCGCCTTCAGGCACATGCAGGAATCCGGCGGTGGGCGCATCATCAATAACGGCTCAATCAGCGCCCACGTGCCACGACCGGCCTCCGTTGCCTACGCGGTGACCAAACATGCCGTCACAGGATTGACCAAGTCCATCGAGCTGGACGGTCGCCCCTATGGCATTTCCTGCTCGCAGATCGACATCGGCAACGCAGCCTCGGAGATGATGCAGGATGTTGGAGCAACTTCGGGTGCCTTACAGGCCGACGGTAGCCGGAAGGTCGAGCCGACCTTCGACATGGAGCTGGCCTCGGCCACCGTGGAGTTCATTGCCACGGCCCCGGCCGAGGTCTCGATCAACAATGTCACCATCACCGCGGCCGGAATGCCGTACATCGGGCGCGGCTAGGAACGATGCGAAGACCTAAAGGTGAGCGGCGAACAACGCCTCTAGTTTGGTGAACGAGGACTCCCAGCCGGCGCGTGCCGGAACCAGAACCTCACCCGGCAGCGGACCCTGGGTGATTGTCAGCGCGGTGCCCATCGGGCAGTCGGCGAATTCCACACGCATGGTGATCACCAGGTTCAGGGTCATTTCATGGGGCCCGTCTTCACCCACGAGCAGTTCGTGTTCCCGCACCTCGGTGAACTTCGCGTGCACCGGCGAGGTCTGCGTGGGGTCCTCGAGCAGGTGCATCACGAACTTCTGTACGCCCCCAATACGTGGCTCGATGGTGACGGTGTCCACATGCACGCCCCAACCCTCTGGGCCGAACCACTCGGCCAGGATCTCGGGTTCGGTGAAGGCCGCCCACAGTGCCGCACGGGGTGCCGCAAATTCATGATTAATAACCAGTTCGCCCATATCCATGCGCTCGAGATTACCGTGGATACGGCCGCGAATCGAATATTGGTGGCACCGTGTGATGGCAAACATGCATCAGGTGATGATGAAAGGATTACGGGTATGACTGTGATCAAATCAATCCTGCTTTTTGGTGTTGCCGCGGTGCTGGAAATCGGCGGCGCCTGGCTGATCTGGCAGGGTATCCGTGAGCATCGTGGCTGGTTGTGGATCGGTGGCGGTGCGGTAGCACTGGGACTTTATGGCATCGTGGCCACGCTCCAGCCCGATGCCAACTTCGGCCGCATCTTGGCCGCCTACGGAGGCGTCTTCATTGCTGGTTCACTGATCTGGGCGGTGTTCCTTGATGGTTTCCGTCCAGATCGTTGGGACATCACCGGTGCCATCATTGCCCTGGCCGGAGTGGGGCTGATCATGTACGGCCCGCGCGGCTCCTAGGAGTACTGCACGAGACTGGATATTGGTCCCATTCCCGGCTTCTGGGTGGACCCCACGAGTGCGTCGCGGATGGTGTCCATGTCATCACTGTGGGTGGCCAGATGCACACCGTGGTCCGGGTGGTTCGCTTCCGCAATCCGGCCGATGGGCCGCTTCCATGAATCCCTGCAGGTCCGACACCGCGGCGTCAGTGCTGCAGGGCTGGATGACTGCGGCAAGTTTCGTATAGCTCGCGGTTCCGACCATGAGGGCGCATTCACCGCGGCAACCGCTGAGAACGGGATTTTCTCGGGACGGATCCCGTCATCGTCCGTAATGACACTGTCGCGGATTAACACAGCGTGGCGGATGGGACGACCCGTCAGGGTGAGGATAGCGTCCAAGGCCCGGTACTGGGCCGGGGGCATGGCTCGCTCGTCCTCGAAGCTGAGCAAAAGCACCCCCTAGTGGAGATCAATGGAGGGGAGGTCCTGGAACTAGCGACAAGAGAAACGCCACTTGGCCCGCCGGAAAATACCGAAGAAGTGAAGGCCCATGATCAGCCACAGGAACGAGCCGCCTACCGCTGCCAGCACCGATCCTGCCACCATGACGGCCAAACAGACAACCATCATCTTGCGTTTGCCGTACATGTCCGCGCTGCGCGAAATGATGGGAGTCGCCACTGCACTGGCGAGCAAGGTGGCGGTCACCAGCCAAGACGCGTCTTCGGCAGTCACTCCTAGATGAGTCAGTCCTCTAGGTTGGCGAGCCCCAGTTACAGAACATCATCACCCAAGTCATCCAACCCCCTGTCCCCATCCCAACCGCAACGCCAGGCGGGGCCGGGCGGGGCCGGGCGGAAAGTCCGCCCATGCAGAGCTATTCAGTAGTAAAGGCGTTGCTTTGACGGGCGGAGCCCGCGGTTCTGATGCTCGAGAAGGATGGGGCGCTGCACGTCCTGGACCCGGACTCGCGCCGGGACTGCGGAGCATCCCGGTGGTGCAGGCGTGGATCGAACCGGATGCTGGCAGCAGCCGCGCCGCACCCTCTACGTGCAGGACGGCACGGACCTAGCTGGCGGCGGCTACATGCTGTGGGCGTGGACTCCGGAGAAATCCGGCTCAGCACCGAACTGCCGCACATCGAACGGGCTCACCGGCGTCGAGGGCTGAGCTGCCGGTCCGCCGGTTCCTACTCGCCGGGGCCCGGGGCGGCGGCGTCAGTGTCGGTGTCGACCGGCTGCACCGATGCCTCCGGGATCCACACGATGTCCCCGTGCTCGGCATTGGCTCCCCGTGCCAGGACGAACAGAATGGACGACAAGCGGTTCAGATAGCGGGCGGTCAACGGATTGACCATATCCGGATACTCCTCGACGGCGATCCAGACCGCTCGCTCGGCGCGCCGGACCACGGCCCGGGACATATACAGCAGCGCCGCCCCTGCAGTGCCGCCCGGGAGCACTGTGCCGCTGACGTCCTCGGAATCCGCGGCGAAATGCTGCTCGGCACGTTCCAGCCGGTCGATATGCCCTTGGACTATCCTTGCCCGCGCCGGCTCCTGGCTGCATAACGGGACAGAGAGGTCCGCCGCAAGATCGAAAAGGTCGTTCTGCACGCTCACCAGCATGGATGTCAGGTTGATTGGCAGACCGCCCATGGCGACGGCGACGCTGATGGACGCGTTGGCTTCATCGCACTCTGCATAGGCGGCAACCCTTGCGTCTCGCTTGGGCACGCGGCCGTGGCCGCCGAACTCGGTGTGTCCGTCGTCTCCATTCCGGGTGTAGCCAGCGGGCTCCGGGGTTAGGGATTCTTCGCGGTCACTCATGTCTGCAACTATACTGACGAAGGCCACGCGGTGAACAACTAGCTATCCTCCCGGACGTTGGACCGCACAATGACCCGGCATAGGCCGCCATTTTGTGAGGAGTCCGATGAAACATCATTCAACCGACCAGGACATGGAGGAGCGGGTGGGGGAACCCGCATCATTGCCGCCGGCCCAGGGCTGGGCGAGCGTTGACAAGACGGTCTTCGGCGTCTCAGCCGGAATCATTCTTGTGCTCATCCTGCTGGGCGTGTTCTTCACGGATGCCGTCGGGGACGGCGCCGCAACGGCCCTGTCTTGGATCACCAGCACCTTCGGCTGGCTGTTCATTCTGGGTGCCTCCGGATTCGTCGTCTTTTCCCTGGTCTTGGCCTTCGGCCGCTACGGACGGATCCCGCTTTCCAATGAAGGCGAAGCGACAGAATTTAGCACCCTCTCCTGGATCGCCATGATGTTCAGCGCCGGCATGGGGATCGGGCTGATGTTCTACGGCGTGTACGAACCCGTCACCCATCTGGCGTCCCCGCCGCCCTTTGTCGACGTCGCACCCGGCAGCCCGGAGGCCGCCAGCACTGCCATGGCCTACACGATGTTCCACTGGGGTCTGCATCCCTGGGCAATTTATTCCGTCGTAGGGCTGGCGCTGGCCTATTCCACCTACCGGATGGGCCGCGGCAACCTGATGAGTGCCCCGTTCCAGTCCCTGTTCGGCCAGGAACGCATCGAAAAGAGGGGCTGGGGCAAGCCCATCGACATCCTGGCCATCATCTGCACCAAATTCGGTACCGCCACCTCGCTCGGTCTCGGGGCGCTGCAGATCGCTGCGGGCCTCGCGCTACTGCGCACCGGCAAATTCGAGGAAGACCCCTCGGCCGCGGTGCCGATCCTCGTGATCTGCGCGCTGACGGTCGGCGTGGTGCTCTCCGCCGCCAGCGGCATCTCCAAGGGCATTAAATGGCTGAGCAACACCAATATGGTCCTGGCCGGAATCCTGCTGCTGTTCGTCTTCATAGTCGGCCCCACGCTCTTCATCCTGGATCTGCTGCCCTCTGCCATCGGTGCCTACCTGACCGAGCTGGTCCCGATGAGTTTCCATTCGGCCGTCTTCGGCGGCAGTGACTGGCTGGCCAGCTGGACCATCTTCTACTGGGCCTGGTGGATCTCCTGGACCCCGTTTGTCGGCACCTTCATCGCCAGGATTTCCCGCGGGCGCACCATCCGGGAATTCGTACTGGGCGTGCTACTGGTGCCCACCGCCGTCAGCATGGTGTGGTTTGTCGTCTTCGGCGGGGCCGGCATAAACCAGCAGCTGAACGGCGTGGACATCGCCGGCACCGGCAGCGAGGCGGCGGGGTTCTTCGCAGCCCTGCAGAACTACCCGTTCTTCATCGGGGCGGCGCTGGTGGTCATGGTTCTGACCGCCGTCTTCTTCATCAGCGGCGCCGACGCCGGCGCCCTGGTGCTGGGGACCTTGTCCACACGCGGCAGCAAGCACCCCTGGAAACCGCTGGTGATCTTCTGGGCCGTCCTCACCGGCGCGGTGGCGGCCGTCCTGCTGGCCGTCGGCGGGCTCGCTGCCCTGCAGACTTTCACCATCCTGGCCGCCAGCCCGTTTGTGCTGATCATTATCGGGCTCTGCGTGGCACTGTACGCTGACCTGCGCCGCGACCCGCTGCGCCAGCGTCGGCCCGGCCCGGTTCGCGGAGCGACGGGGTTGCAGGCAGCCGTCCCCTTCAGCGAGGCGGCCATGGCCGAGGCCGAAGAAGGCACGAACCCCGCCGACGACAGAAGAGGGACAAAGGAAAAACCTACGCCGCCCGCCGGTGGGAGCGAATCTGGGCCGGATTTGCCCAAGACGCCCCGGTGAACCTCTAACGACTCCGTCCTAGGCCAGCACCTCCAGGGCCACCATCATGTACAGCACCACTGTCACCAGGATGGTCATGGTTGCGGCGCGTGAGTCTTGGACCTTGGGGAACGACGCCGAAACCCACGATGATTGCGAGCGTGTGCACGACCGTCGGCAGCGGCAGACGGAATTCA
Source organism: Paeniglutamicibacter sp. Y32M11 (assembly GCF_019285735.1). GTDB lineage: Bacteria > Actinomycetota > Actinomycetes > Actinomycetales > Micrococcaceae > Paeniglutamicibacter. The sequence continues at coordinate 4,072,291 of NZ_CP079107.1, forward strand.
GGGGGGGTAGGGGCGGGCGTAGACGTCCAGTACATCCTCCATGTGGGCCACGAATTCCCCGTTGACCTTGGGCAGGGTAGCCCAGTATTCCTTCAGGTGAGGTTGAAGTTTCGTCTTTTTAAGCTTTCGGCATCGCTGATCACGCTGTATTGGGGCGGAAGGAACTGGAGCATCACGTCGACGAGGATGTAGACGGCGACACCGGCCATGGCCGTGGTGGCAAACCTCCGTCGGGCGTGGTCCTTGCTCTGGGCCATCATTGGACCAGCCTTCCACATCGGAACCTCTTCCGCCGCACGGTTTCATGTCGACGACGATTCAGCGCAAAACATCGAAAGCACGGACCGTGGAATCGAAGGTTCCACTTTGAGGCTAGGCGAACCCTTGAATCCGGAGCGCCACGGTGCTGGACTACATGTCATGGACAACTACGCACGCACCATCCTTGCCATCGGGACCAAGAAGGGCCTCTGGCTGGCCGAAAGCACCGACCGCGAAAACTGGAATCTCACTGGACCCCACTTCGCCAACCTTGAGGTCCCCTCCGTGGCCATCGACACCAGGGAGGGCAGGACCCGCATTCTGGCTGGGATCAACGACTGGCATTGGGGACCCACCGTCGTCTACAGCGACGACGCGGGAGCCACGTGGTCAGAACCCGAGAGCGGTGCCATCAAGTTCCCGGCGGACACCGACACCGCGCTGGAACGGATCTGGCATTTGCGCCCCGATACGGAGGAACGACCGGGTGTCGTGTGGGCCGGATGCGAACCGATCTCGGTCTTCAAGTCCACCGATTCCGGGGAGAACTTTGAGTTGAACCGTGGCCTTTGGGACCACCCCCACCGCAGCGAATGGGGTGCTGGCTTCGGCGGGGCCGCGGTGCACAGCATCGTGCCCAATGCTGTGGATCAAAATGTCGTCCATGCCGCCATGAGTACCGGGGGTGTGTACCGCAGCACCGACGCGGGGGCTTCGTGGGAGCCGCGGAACAAGGGCATCCACGTGGACTTCGCCCCCGATCCGTTCCCGGAGTTCGGCCAGTGCGTCCACCACATCACCGCCGATGCACAAGACCCGGACCGGCTATATGCGCAAAACCATGGCGGGGTTTACCGCACCGATGACGCCGGGGACCAATGGAATAGCATCGCCGACGGTCTGCCCGCCGACTTCGGATTCGTATTGCTGTCGCATCCACGCATGGGCGGCACCGTGTGGACTATTCCGCTGAAGGCTGCCGAGGAACGAAACCCGGTGGGTGGACGACTTTCGGTCTACCGCTCCACGGATGCCGGGGAGAACTGGATTGAACAACATGCTGGGTTGCCGGATGCGGACTGGAACGCGGTGTTGCGCGATGCGGCAGCGGTGGATGAACACCCCGAAACCGTGGGCGTCTACTTCGGTACCCGTGGAGGGGAAGTCTTCGCCAGCAACGACGAGGGAGCGCACTTTGTCACGGTGGCCCAGCGCCTGCCCGATGTGCTTAGTGTCCGGGCAGCCCAAGCCAACGGTGCGAGGAAATGACGGAGATTACCGTCGAGGTTCCCTCGGTGTTGGCCTCCACGCTGGGCGGCCAACGTAGCCTTCAAGTCCAACTACCCAGCAACGGCACTGTGGGCGGGATCCTGGATGCGCTCGGCGAGCAGTACCCACTCTTTGCCCGGCGCGTGCGTGACGAGCGCGGTGAGGTGCGCCGCTTCGTGAACGTCTTCATCGGGCAGGACAACATCCGTTCGTTGCAGGGCCTTGATTCGGTGGTTCCGGCTGGTGAGCAGGTGCTGATCATGCAGTCGGTGGCTGGCGGCTAGTCGGTGGTTGGAGGGCGGTGACGCATAAGACACAGATCATCCGGGGTGATCCCAAATCCGATGATTCGGCACTAGTCTGAAACCATGAGCAATCTTGAGGCGGCCCCCGACGAGGTCGTATGTGGCGCCGATGCGCGGTGTGCTGGAATTGAGCTTTTGTCTCCCCGCAATGTTCCGCTCGGCGGTCCACGCGCCATGGACGTGCGCAGGACACTACCGCAGAAGCAGCGAAGCCTCATCGGGGCATGGTGTTTCCTTGACCACTATGGCCCAGATGCCGTGGGTGATAGCGGCGGAATGGCTGTTCCACGCCATCCACACACGGGGCTGCAGACCGTTTCTTGGCTTTTTACCGGAGAAATTGAGCACCGAGACTCCGCGGGCTTTCATGCCATGGTTCGCCCCGGTGAGGTGAACCTCATGACCGCTGGCCGCGGGATCAGCCACTCGGAGTTCTCTACTCCCGAGACCACCGTCCTGCACGGCGCTCAGTTATGGGTGGCGCTCCCCGATAATGCCCGCCATATGGAGCCAACATTCGCCCATCACCGCCCCGAGCCGCTGACCGGGAGCGGGTGGGCATTGAGCGTATTTTTGGGCCATCTCACCGTGCGCAATCCCGCCGGACTAGACCAGTTCTCCGCATCGCCCGTCAAGACACATACCGAACTACTCGGTGCCGAACTTCGGTTGGAACCCGGTACCAGCATCACCGTGGCGCTAAACGCCCACCACGAGCATGGCCTCTTGGTTGATTCCGGGGACCTGAACCTCGAAGCCGACCACGTTCCCGTGGACCATCTGGCCTATCTACCGGTCGGAACCTCGGAGATCACCCTGACGGCCGGGACGGAGCCGGTATTGGCCCTGCTCATTGGAGGGGAACCACTGCACGAGCAGATCCTGATGTGGTGGAATTTTGTCGGCCGCACCCATGAGGAAGTCGTGGAGTACCGCAGGGCCTGGCAGTCAGAGATCGGTGCCGAAGGAACCATCAGTGGCACCAAGCGTTTCGGCGATTTTCCCAGCGATCAGCCGGCGGCGCTTCCTGCACCGGCATTGCCCAGCGTGCGGCTGCGTCCCCGCGACTAAGGCTCCATCTCCTGCCAAAAAGACTCGATGGACTCAAGGAAAGGGCAAACCAAGAACATGTCACTGACCGAGGAACTGGCCAAGTTGCGCGAAGCATTGGCCGAACGTGCGGGACTGGGCGACCAGTTGGAGTCCAAGCGCGAAATGGAGCATTTTGTTTCCTTCCGCTCACTGCGTGAGGCCACCGAGGCGACCACTCACTTTGAACAAGCTGGTTGGCAGGTTGACGCCGACATTGAACAAGATCAACATTCCCGGTTTCCGCTTCGGGTGTACCGGATTCAACGCATCGATGTGGAACACGCAGAGAATGCGCTGCGCTCGGTCCACTCGATCACGCTAAAACACGGTGGCAGTTACGACGGTTTTGGTGCCGTTTTCATTGAAGCCGACGGCACCGAACCTCGCGGCTTTTTCGGCCGCCTCTTTGGCAACCCCTAACCCCTCAACGACCCCTCAACAAGAAGGAACCCGATGACAGAGATTCGTTTTGAGCTCCTCGCCGAACGCCGCCGCTATGCCCTCATCGACGGCGAGAACGTAATTGGTGCCGCCCATTACCGGGATTTGGAGACAGACACGGGCATCGAACGGGTTTTCTTCCACACCGTCGTCGACGAGGCTTACGCAGGGCAGGGTTTGGCTGGCAAGCTCGCTGCCCAGGCGCTGGCCGATACCGTCGCCCGGGGATACAAGATCGTGCCCGTCTGCCCGTACATCAAGGTGTATGTGCGAAAGCACCACGAATTTGATGCCGAGCTCATCACGCCGACCCCGGAGCACCTCGCGATCCTACCGAAGGGCTAAGCGCCACGGCTCAGTCGGCCAGTTCCAGACCGATCTCCGCCAAGGCGGATCGCAAGATGGTGATGCCCCGAGGTCCAAATCCGTGCAGCGCCAGTAAAGCCCGTTGCCCGTGCGCTGCTGCCTGTTCAAGACTCGTGATCCCGGCTGCATGCAAGGCACGGGTGGCGGGTGCGGAAAGCTTCGGCAAGGCGTGTGTGCTCATGATCCCAGCCTAGCGTCGCCTTCCTGCTCCCCCGCTGGTTGGATCATCACGACCTACTCCCGGGGATTGCCGGTAACAGCAGACCGGGCGGTTGGCTTTCCTCGTGGGAAAGGCCAACCGCCGGGTCTTGGGTGATTTTCGGGTGCTAGCCGTGCCCGTCTTGGGCCATGTTGCTGAAGCGCGAGTAGTGGCCCTGGAAGGCGACGGTGATGGTCTTGGTGGGTCCGTTACGGTGTTTGGCCACGATCACGTCAGCTTCGCCGGCACGAGCCGATTCCTTGTCGTAAATGTCTTCACGGTGCAGAAGGATGACCATGTCGGCATCCTGCTCGATCGAGCCGGATTCACGAAGATCCGAAATCATCGGCTTCTTGTCCGTACGCTGCTCCGAACCACGGTTCAGCTGAGACAACGCGATAACCGGAACGTCCAGCTCCTTGGCCAGAAGCTTCAGGGCACGGGAGAACTCCGAAACTTCCTGCTGACGTGATTCGACTTTTTTGCCGGAGCTCATCAGCTGCAGGTAGTCGAGTACCACGAGCTTGAGGTCATGCTTCTGCTTGAGTCGACGGCACTTGGCGCGAATCTCCATGAGCGACATGTTCGGCGAATCATCAATGAACAGGGGCGCGTCGTTAAGTCGGCCCATCGTGGTGGCGATCTTCGACCACTGTTCGTCCTGGATGGTGCCCTTACGCAAATCTTGCAGCGCAATGCTGGCCTCTGCCGAGAGCAGACGCATGGCAATTTCGTTCCGGCCCATTTCTAGGGAGAAGAAAACGGCAGTCATGTTGTTCTTAATGGACGCTGAGCGAGCGAAATCCAATGCGAACGTTGATTTACCAACGGCCGGACGGGCGGCGATGACGATCATCTGGCCACCGTGCAGGCCCTGGGTCAGTTCGTCGAGTTCGAAGAATCCGGTGGGAACACCGATCACGCCTTCGCCGCGGCTGCCGGCGGATTCAATTTCGTCGACGGTGCCCTCGATGATGTCGCGCAAGGGCACGTAGTCTTCGGCCGTGCGGCGTTCGGCGACCTTGTAGACCTCGGCCTGAGCCTCGTTAACGATGGCGTCGACCTCGCCGTCCTGCGAGTAGCCGAGCTGAACGATCTTGGTACCCGCATCAACCAGTCGGCGAAGCACCGCGCGTTCCCGAACGATCTCGGCGTAGAAGCCGGCGTTGGCGGCGGTAGGCACCGACTGAATGAGCGTGTGCAGGTAGGCCGGGCCACCGATGCGGGTGATTTCACCGCGCTTAGTCAACAGGTCCGAGACGGTGACGGCATCGGCCGGCTCACCACGTCCGTAGAGGTCGATGATGGCTTCGTAGATTGCCTCGTGTGCCGGACGGTAGAAGTCCAGTCCTCGCAGTACTTCAACGCAGTCGGCGATGGCGTCCTTGGAGAGCATCATGCCACCGAGGACACTCTGTTCTGCGACAAGGTCCTGCGGTGGAGTACGTCCATACTCCGATTCGCGAGAATCGGAGGTGGCATTTGAGCTGGCTAGCGACACGGGCTTTTCCCTTCAAGCATTGCGGGTTCCCAAGGTTTCCGCTTCATGACCTACCCCCAGTGTCTCAAGGAGAACCGACGATTCGTTAGGTGCAATATCACACGTGCGTAATGGCACCACGAACCTGTGGAAATAGGTGGGGAACAGTGCCACCCTAGACCCCATTTCGGCAAAACCCAAGGCGGTTATCCACAGGTCATGTGGATAACCTGTGTACCTCGTGGCGTGTTGTGTGCACAGTCTGGGGAGAACTTTGTGGATTAGCAGCATTGTTGATCTTTAAACCCGCCTTGACTAGGCGTTATATGTCTCCACAGCTGTGGATAGAAACTTATTATCCACATCCTCCGTCGGCGTAAATTCAAGTTATACACACAAAAACCCCTAGATTCCGGGGCTAAACAGACCCTCTTTCCACAGTTACCCACAAGCTATCCACAGACACGCCGGTCAAAAGCAAAAAACTGGGGATAGTGGACATTGATGGGCGTCACGTTGCACTGCCATACTGGGCCACATGAGCGAGAACAAGACCAAGCCCACGGCCATCGACCCTCACAAATTCATCGCCGCCGTACCCCACCCAACCCGGCGGGCCGACGCCGAGGTTCTCGCGGACATGATGGGAGCGGTCAGTGGACAGCCGCCGAAAATGTGGGGTCCAACAATTGTTGGTTTCGGAATCTACCACTACGTCTATGAATCAGGACGCGAAGGGGACGCCGGCGCCATCGGCTTTTCGCCACGTTCGGCCAATCTTGCACTGTATGGGCTGACCATCGCCCCCACGGCCCCAGCGCTTCTGGCGCAACTAGGCAAACACAAGCTCGGGGCATCGTGCCTCTATATCAACAAGCTCGCGGACGTCGATCTTCAGATCCTGCGGCAGTTGGCCGCCGATGGCTACCGCTACATGATGGATGTGGTGCATTGCCCCTCAGAGGCCAAGATCCTGACCAAAGAAAAGACTCCCGGCATATGACGCCGAATCCAAGATTCGACATCACATGCCGGGAGTCCGTCGAACGCTAGACGCCCTAGGAGACCAGCTGCTCGGCTTCCAGTCGGCGGAAAGCCGAGCCGTGGAACACCAGCGGCGAATGGGCGTTATCGTGCGTCTCGTGGCCGTGCACGCGCATGATCACCACCTGGTGATCCCCGGCTTCGATCTCCTGCTCGATCGAGCAGTCAAGCCACAACGTGGCGTCATGCAAGAACAGCGCGCCCTCGTCGGTCGAATCGAGGCGAAGACCGGCAAAGCGGTCCCCCGCCTTGGAAGCAATCTGACGGCAGACGCCCTCATTCTTTTCGCTGAGGACCGAAACACCGATACGGCCGCTGCTGCGCACCAGCGGCCAGGTGCGCGAGGTGTTCTGGACGGCAAACATCACCAGCGGTGGATCCATGGAGACACCAACGGTGAAGGAGGAGGCGATAATTCCTTGGGGCGCTCCATCAACGATCGCGCAGAGCGCTGCAATGCCCGATGGGTGCTGGGCAAAAACATTGCGCAGGGTATTGGGCGTGAGGTCAGAGGTAAGAGTCATGATGCTCAATCCTTCGGCTTCTGCCACCGTCGCAGGTGCGTGAGATTCACGCGATAACCTGCGAGGTGAGCGGTGTTTGCCGCCCGGGGTCCCGTTCGGCCGAATCATCACCTGGAGCACCCCACCACCGTGAGAGGGTTGCCGGTCAACGGGCCAGGGCCTGACGTTGACACTCTTGATTCATCACTAACGTTAGAAGCAATAATTACGTCTCGTCAAAGTTTATTTCGACATGAGAAGTCACGAAGCATCAAAATCGAAGAATCTGCGACCAACTCGTGACAAGTGAACACTTCCGTTGTAGAAGTGTCTAAGCTACTGAACACTCACGGATGAGAGCTCAAGCACACGTAACATCCCTGGTTACTTCCGCCATCTCGAATTGCCTTCCACTTAGCCACAGATCGAGCTACCGATCATGCAACGTCGGCAACACCGGTATACGTCGAAAATGCTGCGTCACCCGAATTTTCATAGGTGAGGATCGCCAGACCGCCCGGAGTGGTTGTGGCACTGACCAGTTGTAACCCGGCAGGGGCACCGCCATCAACAAAGAGGTGCCTGCCCTGACCCACGACCACGGGCGCGACCACCAGACGGAGTTCGTCAATGAGTCCCGCTGCCAACAAACTGCCGGCCAATCGTGCACTTCCGTGAATCTGCAGTTCCTTGCCCGGGGTGGCCTTGAGTTCGGCAACACGTGCGGGGACGTCGCCGGAAAGAACAGTGGTGGGATCCCAGCTCCCTTCGCTGAGGGTCTGCGTGGCAACATACTTCGGCAAGGAGTTCATCAGGCCGGTAAACGGGTCATCTTCGGCAGTAATCTCTGGCCAGTCTCGGGCAAAAGCCTCATAGGTCCGCCGACCCAACAGCAATCCATCGGCCAAGCGGAGCCATTGCGCGGCTTGATCAATGAAGGCCTCGTCCATATGCGGAACGAACCAGCCTCCGCGGGTGAATCCACCGCTGCGGTCTTCCTCCGGAGAACCAGGACCTTGGCAGACCCCATCAAGACTTACAAACTCGGTGAGTGTCAGTTTCATGTGCGCTCCGCCTGTCCATGGGTGGGCATTACTGGGGAAGGCCCTTGTCATGGAAACATTACGTACCCCTGGCCCCGAGCGCTAGATCCGGCGTCGAATCCATGAGCCTTCGGAAGACCGGCGATCGGTTGGCCAACGGCCGGATGAGCGACATCCAGCGACGACCGGTTCTGCGAGCTTCAAGGCCCTGACCGGTAGTCGCGTTAACCTACTGTGGACCCCACCAAAGGGTGGGGTCCACAGTAGGTTGTCGTCAATGACGACGGTAGTTGCTAAAGAAATTACTTCTTTACAGCAACAACTACGAGAGAGATCTTTGCCGAAACATCAGCGTGCAGACGCACGGTAGCCGAGTAGTTACCCGTCGACTTGATGTGGTCGTCAATTTCGATGTTGCGCTTGTCGATCGAGCCAGCGCCAGCAGCTGAAACAGCCTTGGCGATGTCGTCGGTCTTCACGGTGCCGAAGAGGCGACCGGTAGCGCCAGCCTTGACGGTCAACTTGACCGGCTTGGCGGAAATCGAAGCAGCAAGTGCCTGTGCCTCTTCCAAGGATGCAACAGCGCGAGCAGCACGGGCGGCCTTGATCGACTCAACCTGCTTCTCACCGCCCTTGGTCCAGGTGATAGCGAATGAACGCGGGAGAAGGTAGTTACGTGCGTAACCATCCTTCACCTCAACGATGTCGCCTGCGGCACCGAGGCCGGTAACTTCGTGGGTCAGAATGAGCTTTGCCATGTTGGTATACCTTCCTTAGCCGCGGCCAGCGCCGGAGTAAGGCAGCAATGCCACTTCGCGCGCGTTCTTGATGGCCTGTGCGATCTTGCGCTGTTCCTGTACGGAAACGCCGGTAACGCGACGGGCACGGATCTTTCCGCGATCCGAAATGAACTTGCGCAGCAATGCTACGTCCTTGTAGTCGATGACAGTGATGTCAGCGGCCTTCAAGGGATTGGACTTTGGTTTGGGCTTACGGAGTTCAGCCTTAGCCATCGTGGAGCTCCTTAATTCAGGTGGAGCCCGCAGAAGATTCTGCGGGATGGTGAATAAATGTGTTTAGAAGGGCGGTTCGTCGGAACCCGGGTTGCCCCATCCGCCGTTGTTTCCTCCGGCAGGAGCGCCCCATGGATCGGCTGCAGGTGCATTCCAGCCGCCACCGTTGTTTCCGCCAGCGTTGCCGCCACCGAAACCACCGTTGCCACCTTGATTGCCGCCGGCAGGAGCGCCGGAGTTCTGCTGGCCGCCAAAGCCACCACCGTTGCCACCGCCGGAGCGCTGGGTACGGGTGACCTTTGCCGAGGCGTAACGCAACGATGGGCCGATTTCATCGACCTCTAGCTCGGTGACGTTACGCTTTTCGCCTTCTTTGGTTTCGTAAGAACGCGACTTAAGGCGACCCTGGGCGACGACTCGCATGCCCTTGGTCAACGTCTCAGCGACGTTTTCTGCAGCCTCTCGCCACACCGAAGCCCGGAGGAACAGCGTGTCGCCGTCCTTCCATTCATTGGTCTGACGATCGAAGGTTCGCGGGGTCGAAGCAATGGTGAAGTTCGCCACTGCCGATCCTGACGGGGTGAAACGCAGTTCCGGGTCAGCGGTCAAATTACCAATAACCGTAATGACTGTCTCGCCTGCCATTGGAGCCTCCTAAAGTGTTGTTCTACGAAGATCGAAAAGCAGAATTACTCTGCTACGACCTTTGCCTCTTCCGGGCGGGTGATCTTGGTGCGCATGATGGTCTCATTGAGGCTCAGCTGGCGATCAAGCTCTGCGGAAGTAGCGGGGGTAGCGGTGAAGTTAACTACCGCGTAAATGGCCTCATTCTTCTTCTGAATGTCGTAGGCCAGGCGGCGACGGCCCCAGATGTCAACCTTTTCGATGGTTCCACCATCGTTGAGGACAACGTCCAGGAACTTACCGAGGGTCGGTTCAACGGTTCGCTCGTCGACCTCGGGGTCGATCAGCACCATCAATTCATAAGCACGCATGTGAACCCACCTCCTTTGGGCTAAACGGTCACGGCATTTCCGCAACAGGAGGTTCTTTGCATTTGCTGTCGCCGCAACCCGATTGCTGGGCGCGGCAGAAACAGCCTCAACTATTCTAGCTGAAAAACGCGCTTTGCCCCGACAAGTTCTGGTGCGCTGCATCACGCATCGGCTTTAGCGGCTCGATTCCAGGTGATCTTTATCCATCGCGGCGCGCAAGCGTTGGTCAAATTCCGGCGCTAGCGTGCGCATATAGGTGTCGGAGATGTGGTGCTTGTCCCGATATACCAACACGTTCCCGGTCACCGCCGGGCAGAACTCGTTGCTGCAGAACTGGTCGGAGAAATCCAAGACATCAACCCGCGGATCGAGCTTGGCCGCAGGGAGCGTGAAGTCGTTGGCCTCGAAGGCCTTCGACTTCGGCGTGCCACAGGATTGAAGTTGTTCCGGATGCTGCACCACACAGTCACGCGCGTAGGTCTTCAGGCCCGGGCGCGGGGTGTCCAGAATCGGATAGACAGCAATGCCCGCATCCTCAAGTGCACCCCAGTATTGGGCAAAGCCCTCCGCGGCACCCTTGGCAAAGGCCGACCCGGCCCAGTGGCTGGTCACCACGGCGTCCACATCGCCCCGGGAAACGATCCGCTGAAGGGTGTCCTTATTGGCTTGCTGGCAGGAAATGCTGCCATTTTTCTCCGCCGTCCGCTCGGTGGCGGTGAAGGGGCAGGAGTTTTTCAGATACGTCAGGACCTTCCAGCCATGTTGCTCGGCGGTTGCTTCCACCGCCCTAAACCAATGGGCCGCGTGAGAATCCCCCACCAGGGCGATCGTAAATTTGCCGTTCTTGACGCCACGGGTACATTCGCGGGTCACCTCGGACTGCGGCTTTTGTACACATTCGCCCAGATCGGGCAGGTCGCTGGCGGCTTCCGCGGGGACCGGGACGATCTGTTTCATGCCCTGCAGGTAGGCGGGCGCCCCGGCGGGAACCGAAGCTGCGCCGAAACCCTCGGGAGGAGCGGCAAGCATCGTGGCCGCGGCACGTTCCTGAGCCACAACTTCGCGCTGGGCCAGCGCTCCCGGGGCTAGGGACATCGCGGCAACCAAGCTCAGTGCCACCGCGCCGACGCCCAGGGCCCGCCAGCTTGAGGAACGCAGTGGGGCGAAGTTCCGTGCGGGTGTTTCAACCCAGCGGTAACTCGCCGTGGCCAGCAGCAGGCTGAGCACCAACAAGCCGATGCTCTGCAACGCTCGCGGCTCACGCTCGGCAAAGAAGAGGAAAAAGGTCAGTACCGGCCAATGCCACAGATAAAGCGAGTAGGAGATGTTGCCCAACCACTGAACCGCCGAATGTTCCAACAGCTTTTGTGGGGCCAACCTCCCGCGGGTCTCCCCCGCCAGGATCACCGCCAGGGCGCCAAGCACCGGAAGGGCTGCCGAGGCCCCCGGGAACGGCGTTTTCGCATCATAACCAAAGGCCGCCACCGCGATGGCCGCCAAGCCAGCCCAGGCCACAGCGGTACGGACACCCGGTGTCTGGAACCATTTGATGGTCCGCGGCATCAGGCCCGGCTCCGCGGGGGCAAGACAGAGCGCCAGCAGGCCTCCGGCAGCCATTTCCCACACGCGGGCGGGGGTCACGAAGTAGGCCGCGGGATCCCCCGAGCCCACCAGAACCATCGAATAGGTCAGCGAGATGATGATGATCGCGCCAAAGACCATGGCCAGGGCGGTACGTGGCAGGGCACCGCTCAGCCCCCGACGCCCCACACGTTCGGTCTTTTTGGCTGCCCAGTTACGACGCCCCACCCACATGGCGAGCAGTACCAACAGCGGCCAGAAGAGGTAAAACTGTTCCTCCACGCCCAGTGACCAGAAGTGTTGCAGCGCCGTGGGAGCTTGATCGGCGGCCAGGTAGTCCACCGCGTTGGCAGCCAGCACCCAGTTTTCCACCGAGAATGCCGAGGCCAGCGCCGCGGTGCCCACCGTTTTCCACAGCGTGGAAGGAAGGAAAAGGAGCGTGGCGATGACTACCGCGATGATGACCACAAAGGCGGCGGGGAGGATGCGGCGCACGCGTGCCGCCCAGAATCCCGGCAGGTTGATCCGACCCGAGGTACGGACCTCGCGCAGGAGATGTCCGGTGATCAGGAATCCGGAGATGGCAAAAAAGACATCCACACCAACAAAGCCGCCCGGCACCAGGCGCGGTTCCAGGTGATAGGCCACGACCAGTGCGACGGCGAGGGCTCGCAGCGATTGAACCTCTGGCAGGAAACGGCGGGGCGGCTTTAAATCGGTGTTCATGCCCGCGAGCAAAGCACACACGCATGAACACCTCGTGACCTGCGAGTGTTAACTCGCTATCCGGTGCACGCTTTTATTGCGCCCTTCACGGTGCGTTGTTAGGCGGCGAAGAAGGCCGCGGAGATCTTGGCCAGGCGCAGCGGATCCTCCACTCCACACATTTCGCGCGCCGAGTGCATCGAGAGCAGCGGGATGCCAACATCCACGGTGCGGATACCCAGACGCGTGGCGGTCAGCGGGCCGATGGTGGAACCGCACGGCATCTGATTATTGGAGACGAACTCCTGATACGGCACCTGAGCCTGCTCGCAGAGCCGGGCGAAGAGTGCCGCCCCAATGCCGTCGGTGGCGTAGCGCTGGTTCGCGTTGATCTTCAACAGTGGTCCGGCGCCCAGCAGCGGGCGGTTGGCCGGGTCGTGACGCCCCGCGTAGTTCGGGTGCACCGAGTGACCGGCATCGGCCGAGACGCAGAAGGAATTGGCGTAGGCGCGGTTGCGGTCCTGGGTGTCGGCGCCCAGGTGGTGCCCGATGCGTTCGAGCATGTCTTGGAGGAACGGGCCGCAGGCACCGGAGCGGGAGGAGGACCCGATTTCTTCGTGGTCAAAGGCCGCCAGCAGGGCAATGTGCTCACCGGTACCCGTCGCCGCGTGTTCGATCAGTGCCACCAGCGAGGCGTGCACCGAGGAGAGGTTATCCAGCCGCCCGGAGGCAAAGAACTCGTTGGATCCGCCGAAGATTTCACCGGCTTGGGTGTCGGCCACCACCACGTCGTAACCGCCGATCTGCGCCGCGTCTACCCCCGCACTTTCGGCGAGCACTGCCAACACATCGGCTTCGGCCGGGTTGCCGATCCCCCACACGGGGTTCATGTGCGTCTGCTTGTCCAGCGTCAGCGAATCATTGACCGTCCGATCCAGATGGATGGCCAGCTGCGGGAAGCGCAGCAGCGCGCCGGTGCGGGCCAACACGGTGCGTCCGTCCTTCATCGCCAGCCGTCCGGCGAGCAAGAGCTCGCGATCCAGCCAGGAGTTCAGCAGCGGGCCGCCGTATACCTCGACTCCGGCCTGCAGCCAGCCGTGGGCCCCGGTGGTCGGCTTGGGCTTGAGCTTAAAGGAAGGCGAATCCGTGTGTGAGCCAAGGATGTGGAATCCGGTGCTCGCGGTGGCGTTGGCCGGCTGCACCCAGGCGATGATCGCTCCGTCGCGGATCACATAGTGACCTCCGGGGCCCAGTTCCCAGGCAGCGTCCTCGGCGTGTGAGCTAAAGCCCGCGGCATCAAGTCTGCGCGCCGCCTCGGCGACCGCATGGAAGGACGAGGGCGAGGCCGCTACGAAGGCGGCGAGGTCGTTGATGTGCTTGATGGCTGCGCTGGGCATTCGAAACTTTCCTTGGCTGATATGGGGCAAGAGGTGCGAGAGAGGGGTTTAGGTTCGGGTACGAAACAGGGCCACCACTAGGGCCGCTACACCTGCAACGATGCTAGCCCACCCGAGGAGGGGAAGCGCGAAGTTGGTGATCAAAAATGCGCCGGCCACCAACAAGACCCCGGCCAGCAGGAGCCACGGCGAGCGCAGCAGTTCGGAATTCATCACTCCCCCTAGTAGTCAAGTCCCTGGCTGGGAATAACCAGACCGGTCTCATAGGCGTAGACCACTGCCTGGACGCGATCACGCAGGTGCAACTTGGTCAGGATTCGCCGCACATGAGTTTTCACCGTGGCCTCGGAGAGGAAGAAGCGGTGAGCGATTTCGGCGTTGGAGAGTCCCTCGGACATCGCTCCGAGCACCTCGAGCTCGCGTGGGGTCAAGTCTTCGAGCAGCGGGTCCCGTTCCGGGGCAGTATTGTTGGCCCGGTTCGGGGTGCCGTTGCGCACATAGGTTTCCAGCAGTCGTGCCGTGACTCGGGGTGCGACCACCGCATCACCCGATGCCACCAGGCGCACCGCCTGCACCAGCTCTTCCGGGGCCACGTCCTTGAGCAGGAACGCACTGGCGCCGGCTTGCAACCCGGCGAAGGCGTATTCGTCGAGGTCGAAGGTCGTGAGGATGATGACCTTCGTATCGGGCAGCTCCCTGACGATGCGAGTGGTGGCCTCGATACCGTCCATGGTGGGCATCCGGACGTCCATGAGCACCACGTCCGGCTTTAACTTCAGCGCCTGGCGCACACCATCGGCACCGTCCGAGGCCTCACCGAGGATGGCTAGATCGTCCTCACCCTCCAGGATGAGCCTGAAGCCCATGCGCAGCAACGGCTGGTCATCAACCAGCAGCACCCCAATGCGCGGTGTTGGAACTTCAACGGTGTCTGACATGTGTACGATTCACGATCCTTGGTGTTGAGGCTTGATGGCCGTGGGCCGGGTGGCCGGCGGCGCGGGTTCTTCTGGACAACGAGTCGGCCTCGGCAGCCTGAGGGTGGCCGTGACGGTCCACCCGCCGGAGGCGCTGGGGCCGGCCGTCAGGGACCCCTCAAAGAGGGCGGCTCGTTCGGCCATGCCGCGGATTCCCTGACCCGATCCAATGTTTTCGCGCAAGGAGCCTTGGTGGGTGCCGTCGTCATGGATGCGCACGCTCACGTCTTCGCCCTCGCGGTGCACCAAGACCTCCACCAAACTCACATTGCGACCATAGCGCAGCACATTGGTCAGTGATTCCTGAATGATGCGAAAAACGGTCAGTTGGAATGTCGCACTCTCGGGCAATGTCGGCCCGGATTGGGTAAAGCGCAGTGGCAACCCCGCCACGGTGAATCCCGCGAGCATCTGTTCCACCGATTCGGCCGCCGGCTGTGGCTCTAGCGAGGTGTCCTCACCGGTGCGCAACACTCCGATCACCCGGCGCATGTCGCCCAGGGCTCGCCGCCCGGTGCTGGAGAGTTCGTTCAGGACCTCCCCCGCGCGCTTCGGGTCGCGTTTAAGCACCACCGCCGCACCATCGGAGAGGGCAATCATGACCGAGAGCGAATGCGCCACCACGTCGTGCATCTCGCGGGCGATCCGTGTCCGTTCGCGCACCCTGGCCAGCGTCTGGACGCGCTTGGCCCAGTTGTTCAGCTCCGCCTCGTGGAGTCGCTGGTTTCGCACCGCCGCGCCGATGGCCACCGCGGCGAAGTTCGTACCCAGCATCATGCCGATCACCAACGCCATGGTCAGTTCACGTCCACCCAGTTCGGCGAGGGTCGCTTGATCTTCGGGAGACTGGCTGAACATCGAGGGCATCCCAAAGATACTGAAGATCAGACCCTGCAGGGCGGTGAACAAGATCATCAGGATGTACATCCGCCGTGCCGAGTACTTGGTCGCCGCGGCATAAAGCGCCAGCCATAAACCCGTGCTTCCGCCCACGTAGGAGGAGTCCAGCAGGGTTGCCGAAGAGTCTAGGGCCACCGAGACAAAAAGGACGAGCATCGGCCAGCCCCGCCGGAAGAAGAGCAAGATGCCCGAGAGCAGTAATAAAGCGACCGTGGGCCAGTGTGAGGACACGGCGGAATCGATGATGCTGCTGGCCGTCAGCAGGAAATAGAGGACCACCACTGCACCGTCAACAAGGGTTGGATGCGCTCGCATAAAACGGCGGAGTCGGCCGATGCGGTGGGCCGAGAGCTCGTCAAAGCTCGCCTCCAGTGAACCGGAGGCGAGCTTTGACGTATTTTCTCTCATGATCTGAGCCTAGCGATTATTGCGACTGATTAGATGTCGCGACGCTGCAGAACCAGGGCGGCGAGGATCAAGGGAATCAGCGACCACGCGGCCATGAGCAGGCCGTTTTGCCACTGTTCCAGCCCGCCGGGGGCCACCGTCAGCTGGGTTAGTGCGGTACCCGCCTGATCCGGGAGGAAGCGCATGGCCTTGGCCAGCCAATCGACCATCGTGCTGAACCCGCCCATGGCCATGGGCAGAACAAAGAACAGTGCGGCCAGCACGACAATTCCGCCGGCGGAGTTGCGCAGCAGTCCACCGAGCGCCATGCCGATCAACGCCACCATCACCACATAGAGCACACTGAACCAGAGGCTGCGCTGGAACGCTTCGGAGGAAAAGTCGATGTCCAGGTTGTAGTGCCCAACAATCGGCTTGACCACCAGGAAGGACAGGAGAATCGAGACCAGGGCTACCACTGCCGCCACGATCGTGACCATCAGGGCCTTGGCCCAGAACACCATTTGGCGATTCGGGACGGCGACAAATGTTGATCGGGCCGAACCGGTGGTGAACTCGGAGCTCATCACCATGACGGCCAGCGCACCAACGATCAATTGGGCGAAGACCAGCCCACTGGCCGGGAGGGTGTTGGCGATACCACCAAGGTCTCCCATCTCGGCTGCCATCTCCGGGGATTCAGCGGCCATCTCTAGTGAGAACCCGATACCCCAGGAAACTACCGCTGCGATGCCGACCATCACCACGATGGTTGCCAGCACCAGGATCAGCGTGGAGAGCAGGGAGCTGAATTTGATGAATTCGCTGCGCAGCACTCCCATAAAAGACACTTTTCCGTTGCCTGCTGCGCCGGGGCCGGCCGATCGCGGCCTAGCCATTGCCGTTGTACTCATCTCAAGCCTGCTTTCCATTGGTGCCAGCAAAAGCCTGTTGGCCCAGGCTCGAGTGGTATTCAACGTCGTTTTGGGTCAGAGCCATGTAGGCCTCTTCGAGGGATTGCTGTTGCGGGGTCAGTTCATGCAGCAGAATGTTGTGATCAAGTGCCCGTTGGGCGATGGTGCGCCCATCAAGGCCCACCACCGAGATGGTTTCAGCGTCGAGCCGCGTCACCTGTATGTTCTCACCCAGGAGGGCGTTCATCAGGGCGTCTGCGTCGTCGGTCTTTACCCGGGCGGTAGGAAGATTCTGCCCGCTGATGACCTGTTCAATGGGTGCGTCGGCGATGATGCGGCCGCGGCCGATGATGATCAGGTGATCTGCGGTCAGCGCCATTTCACTCATGAGGTGCGAGGAAATGAATACCGTTTTGCCTTGTGCTGCCTGTTGCCGCGCCAGGTGGCGAACCCACTGCACACCCTCCGGGTCCAGTCCATTAACCGGCTCATCCAGGATGAGGGTCTGTGGGTCACCGAGCAACGCGACGGCGATGCCCAGACGTTGTCCCATGCCCAGGGAGAATCCGCCGACCTTTTTGGTTGCTACGGCGCTGAGCCCGGTGAGCTCAATGACCTCGTCGACCCGTGCATTGGGGATCGAGTGGGTGGCAGCCAAGGAGCGCAGGTGGGTCCGGGCACTGCGCGATTTGTGGACGGACTTGGCCTCCAAAAGTGCGCCGACTTCACGCAGCGGGGCGGCGTGTTCGCCGTACTTGCGTCCGTTAACCGTCACGGTTCCGGTGGACGGTCGGTCAAGTCCGACGATCATGCGCATGGTGGTGGATTTTCCCGCGCCGTTCGGGCCGAGGAATCCGGTGACCTTGCCTGGCTGGACGGTGAAACTCACCGAATCTACTGCGCGCTTGACGCCATAATTTTTTGTCAATGCCTCTGCTGTGATCATGAGGTCAACGCTACGGTGGTTATGGCCATCGGTCGCCGCTCCAGCGGATGATCTTCACCGGCGGATCCATCACTCTTTCGGCGTAGGGGTCATCCCCTAGGGGACGCTTTCGGTACGGCGGCATTGGCACCGAGCTAGGAAGTGGCCTTTGTTTCGCGATACTCCTCGATCGAGACATTAAACCGGTGCATCAACTCCGCGAACTTGTTGACGTCCTCATCTGGCCAGTCGGCCAGAATTCGTTCAATGGCGTTCACCGAGTACTCGCGCACCTCCCGTAGCCGTGTTCTGCCCGCATTTGTCAGGGCGAATTTGCGTGCAACGCCGCCGACCGGATCCAGCACACGCTCAAGGAAGCCGCCACGCAATCCGACGGTTGTTTGGCGCTGCAGCGTTGATGCGTCCAAGCGGAAAACGGCGCTCAGTTCGCTAATCGACATGGGGCCTTGACCATCGATGCGGCTCATCAGCAGGTAGACGCTGCGGTCAAGTCCTTCACCGTTTCGATGCTGAGCGACCGTATAACGGCTCAGTAGCATCTGTTCGTATTCGATGTCCGCGACGCGACGTTCCATTGGCATACTTCCCCCTTTAAGGATCCTACGATCGTACCCCGACGTGTACTATGAACATTCTATGCATTATGCACATTCCGTCTGAAAGGCCCTCGTGTCCCACCCCATCCCGGCCGGCGCCGCTGGCCGCCGCCCAGGTCTAGTCGTTGGTGTCCTGGCTTCCGCCGGCATCGCCTCATCTATCACCCAGACCATGGTCACACCGCTGATTCCCCAGCTCCCCACGATTTTTA
Organism: Paeniglutamicibacter sp. Y32M11; assembly: GCF_019285735.1. Taxonomy (GTDB): domain Bacteria; phylum Actinomycetota; class Actinomycetes; order Actinomycetales; family Micrococcaceae; genus Paeniglutamicibacter. The sequence continues at coordinate 4,090,917 of NZ_CP079107.1, forward strand.
ACACCCCGGCATCAAACACTGCGTGGATTATCACCGCGACACTTCTGGCCGCCGCCGTGGCAGTACCGATTTCGGGCCGCCTGGGTGACCTGTTCGGCAAGCGCCGGATGATCCTCATCCTGGCGATGCCGCTGATCCTGGGCGCCATCGTGTGTGCCATCGCCCCCACGGTGGAAATCATGATCGCGGGACGGGCCATGCAGGGGCTGGGTTCGGGCATGGTGCCCCTGGCCATCGCCATGCTGCGAGATCTCGTTCCCAAGGAACGGCTCTCGTCGGCGATCGCCACCGTCAGTGCAACGATGGGTGTCGGAGGTGCAATTGGCATGCCGATCGCTGCGGCAGTTGTTGACTTCTCGAACTGGCGGGCACTGTTCTTCGGCAGCGCGGTCGTCACAATGATCGTTGTCCTGGCCATCTGGAAATTCATCCCCGCATTGCCCGCCGGCGCCTCGGGCCAGCGCTTTGACTGGTTGGGGGCCATTGGATTGACCATCGGCTTAATTTCCCTCATCCTCGCCGTCTCCAAGGGATCCTCATGGGGCTGGGCAGCACCCATAACCCTGAGCCTGCTTGGCCTTGCTGCAGTTTCGCTGCTGTTGTGGGGCATCTGGGAGACACACACCAGGGATCCGCTGGTTGACCTGCGCACCGCCGTCATCCCTCGCGTGCTGCTGACAAATATCGCGTCAATCTTCGTTGGCTTCGGCATGTATGCGAGCATGCTGGTCATGCCGCAGATCCTGCAGCTCCCCGCCGAGACCGGCTACGGTTTGGGACAGTCAATCCTCGCCGCCGGTCTGTGGATGGCTCCCGCGGGTCTGATGATGCTGGTGCTCTCGCCCGTGGGTGGCCGACTCACCAACTCGCGCGGCCCAAAGTTCACCCTGGTACTGGGAGTTGCGATCATTGCGCTCGGCTACGGCGTTGGCCTGCTGGGCATGGGCAGCGCGTGGGGCCTGATGGCCACGAGCTTTGTCATCAATGGCGGAGTGGCCCTGGCTTACGGCGCCATGCCATCAATCATCATGGGTGCGGTTCCGCGCAGCGAAACGGCTGCCGCCAACGGATTTAATACCCTAATGCGTTCGCTGGGCACCACCACCGGCGCAGCTGTCGTCGGTCTGGTCCTGGCTCAGATGACCACCGACTTCGGCGGGGTTTCGGTCCCGTCGGAGGCCGGGTTCCGTGTCGCCTTGATTCTCGGCGCCGGCATCTCCGTCATCGCAGCCATTTTGGCCGCGTGCATCCCGGCTGCGGCCTCAAAGATCCCACTCGAGATTGCTCCCCAACAAGAAGTGGCCCTCGCCAAGTAAATGACGAGGTGAGCTTCTCCCCTCCCCGGCACCACCGTGAAGGTCCCGGCGCCGAGCATGCCCCCACTCAACGGTGGGGGCATGCTTGTTTAACGGGAAACCGTGGATGTGATCGATGCGATGTCAACCGAGCGCTCGGCGCCTATCGTCTCCATTGGCCGCTCAGTCCATTTCCGATTCAAAAACGCACAGCGCCACCTGGACCCGATTGTCCGTATCCAGTTTCTCCAAGACGCGTCCGACATGGGTTTTTACCGTGGCCAAGGAAATGAACAGCTTGCTGGCGATCTCCGGGTTCGAATGTCCCCGTGCCATCGCCACGGCAATCTCCCGTTCGCGCTCGGTCAGCAGCTCGAGTCGCTCCAAGGCCTCGGCGCGGCGTGAACTTGGCTGCCTGGACCCGGCAACGTTGATCAACTGTTTGGTTACCGATTCCGACAACATGGTTTTCCCGGCAGCCACTTGCCCTACCGCGGACATCAGATCGAGGGGTGGCGTGTCCTTCAGCAGAAAACCGCTGACCCCGAGCTTGAGAGCGGAGAGCACCATGTCATCGGTGTTAAAGGTGGTGAGAATCAGGATCTTTTGTTCCACATTTTGGCGCAAGATCTCCGCACTGGATTCCAGTCCATCCATGATAGGCATGCGAATATCCATCAACACCAGATCCGGGGCCAGCGAGGCAACCATCCGCACCGCTTCGCGGCCATCGGCGCATTCGCCGACCACCGTAATGTTCGGATCCGATTCAAGAATCATCCGCAATCCCACGCGCACGAGGTTCTCATCGTCAACCAGCACGATCCGAATCGACGCACTTGGGTTCACCATGGCAACCACACCTTCACCACAAACTCGTCGTCATTTTTCATATCAATCAGTACATCGCCACCGGCCAACCGCGCCCTTTCGGTCACACCGGTGAGACCCAGCCCGGCGGCAGGGGCGCCGGCGGGCGGCCGTTGCCCACGAAGACCTGCGGGAAGCCGATTAGAGACCCGCAGCAGGAGCTGGTCTTCAGCGCCCCCGGCAATTTCCATGATCACCGGCTCTCCGGGGGCATGGCGCCGGGCATTGGTGAGCGTTTCCTGGATGATGCGATAGAGATGTCGGCCGGTGGATTGGGCGAGGCTTGGGAGTCGGTCGCTCGTCGCCTGCGACATCACCACCTCAACCTCGGTTCCCACCGCGCGACTTTCGGCAATGACCTGGTTCAGTTCCCCCAGAGTGGGTTGCGGCCTGGCCAGTTCATTATCAAAGAGCGTTCCCGGATCCCGCAACGTGCCCAGAACCTCGCGCAGTTCACCCAGGGCTAGGCGCGAATTTTCCCTGATGATCCCCGCCGTGGCACGCGTCTGTTCAGGCGATAAATCTTGGCGAATTTCCAATGCCCCCGAATGCAGGGCAACAAGCGAGAGCCGATGGGCCAGCACATCATGCATTTCTCGAGCAATGCGAGTTCGTTCATCGGCCTTTGCGGCATGGATCTGCGCCTGCCGTTCACGCTGGGCACTGCGCGTCTGTTCAAGTAGTGAGTCCGCCAGTTGCCGCTTGCCGCCGATATACATGCCGATCAGCATCGTCGGGCCCACCAGCACGATGCCCACGATTAATGTCTGCCACCAGGTGATCACCTCTTCGGGCATCGGAAGCACGGCACCAAACAACGCCTCGGAGGCGAATATGCCCAGCACAAAGAGGGTTCCGATGCCCAGTATTTCCCACATCCGGCGCCTGGTGGCCAGGGATACCATGGCCAAACCCGCAAAGGGCATGGCCAGCGTTGACGGAATGGAAAGCAGCACCAGACTAGCTGCCATCACAACGGGGAAACGATGACGCAGGGGGTACAACACCAAGGCAACGATCCCACCGAGGATATCGAGGAAAATCAGTGACCCCACGGCCCGAACATCAACCGCCGAATCGGGTGAATATTCGCTATACGTCAGAGCAAAAGCGATTTGCCCCATGATCAGACCCAACCCGATGCGCCAGAACTGCGCCAGGAACCGCCGCAGCTTGCTGCGCGCTCGTCCCTGTCTCTGCTCGGTAGTCATAGCTGCAACGATACCGGCGGCACCGCGGCAGCGGCATCGGCCGATAGGACCACCCTAGGGCGCCACCGGGGAGAGAAAAGATCCTCCGAAATGTCGAGGCACGTCGGGGCCTCGGTGATACAGAATGGGGTCATGAACACGATCCCGTCCCTCCCGCCACCGGGAGCGAACCCGCCACCGAGCCTGCCACCCGCCTATTGGGTTCCGGCCCCGGTGGCTCAGCTTCCACCGGCGAAGCCCCTGCCCTTCCACCGCATGGCACGCACCTACTCCGCCTATCGCTGGTTCAAACCCCTGCTGGTTGGACTCATCGCCCTGGGTCTTTATATCGGGATGATGATCATCGCGAGCATCGGTTTCTTTATTGTCATCTTGAGTGACCCGGCGCTCGAGGCCCTGCTGGACTCGGCGATGAGCTCCCCCGAAGACCTGGATATGAGTGAACCGAGCATCTTCGTTTTCGCCATGATCTCCATCATTCTGATGCTGCCGGCCATCCTGTGGGCAACGCGGATGATGAATGTCCAAAAGGTAGGATCGCTCAGCTCCGTCACGGGAAGAATCCGCTGGGGTTGGCTGGGCTGGTGCACGGGTGTGGCGCTCGGAGTCTTGGGATTGAGCTTCGGATTATCCTTCCTCGTGGATTCCATCGCCGGTTATGAGGTGGCTCCCAGCGGTGGCGCCCCCAACCTGTGGCTCATGGTGGGACTGACACTGGTGCTGGTGCCATTCCAGGCCGCGGCCGAGGAATATGTGTTCCGCGGCTACCTGATGCAATTGATCGGAGGCTGGTTACGGCATCCCGCCTTCGCCATCCTGCTTCCCATTCCGTTTTTTGTGCTGGGTCACGACTACGACATCTATGGACAGCTGGATGTTGGAATGTTCGCCCTGGCCGCGGGTTGGCTCACCTGGCGCACCGGCGGTCTGGAAGCGGCAATTGCCCTGCACGTGGTCAATAACGTCCTGCTGTTCTTGATGGGTGCCGTCGGACTGATCGACGTGAATGACTCCGCGGGCAGCCTGGGAAGCCTGATCTTCTCGACGGTGACCACCGGCGTATTTGTGCTGCTGGTTCTGTGGCTGGCCAATCGGCGCAACATCCAACGATTCAGCACGCCACGCCCGCCGGCACCGGTACTCACGGCACCCGGGTACTGGGTTCAGCCCGGCGGCTGGACCCCACCGCCGGCGCACTGAGTCGGGTTCCTCAACTCCGTACGCAGGTATCTGTACGTCAAGCACACAACAGAAACAGTAGGTAGAAGGATGATCGTGAAGTCAGATGCCTGGCGCGCCGCACGACTGGCAGGGATCACCCTAGTCGGCTCGCTCACCGCGCTACTTCTGGCCGGTTGCGTCCCGCTTGATGAGCCACCCCCCGGCCCTGACACCGCGGAGACGGCAGCGTCCCTCACCCCAACAGCGGAACCGACGAGTTGGGACGATTGTGGTAAACCCACGATCAGCCATGCAGAGCCCGCGGAAAAGGGCTGGCGCATCATCGGCGCCATGGAGCTGAAGATCCAGGACGGCTCGCGGTCCACCACGGAGTACTTCACACGGAGCCTGGCCCCATCCATCGTGTGGGAGGGTTCGGGGCAACCGTCCGATCGCTTCACCGAACAGATCTCCGAGGTGATCGAGTATCCCGCCACCGGGGTCATCGTCGGGCATGAAGCCGTGGCGGATATGTTCCAAGGCGTCAAGGACCCGGGGACCACACTGGGCTACCGTGCGGTTGAAGAAATTTCGGTGCCGATCACCCTATCGTGCGGCGATCTCGTGGCCTTCGGAACGGTAAACACCTGGATGAACAATGAGACCGGAATCATCGATTGTTCCCTGCCGGCCGAGGTAGAACCAGAACTGCCCAGCAATATGGTCCGGAAGCAATGGTGCCCGGACCAGGGCTCGAACTGAGCACTCGCTGACTAACGAATGAGTCGGAGACTGCGAGCTCTGTCGATGGCTGCCGTACGATTCTCCACGCCCAGCTTGTTATAGATGTGGATCAGGTGAGTCTTGACCGTGGACTGGGAGATGAACAGGTCGGCGGCGATTTCCTTGTTGCTGTGTCCGCGGGCCAGTAGCTGCAGCAGCTGAAGTTCGCGCGGGCTCAGATCGGTGGAGTTGGCACGCGCGTCGGGGGTGAAGCGCGCGGCAATGTCGGCGGAGAGCACTTGTGCCCCGGCGGCAGCGGCCTCGACCGCCGCGAGCACATCGGGCAGCGGGGCATCCTTGAGCAGATAGCCCGCGGCGCCGGCATCCAGTGCCGCCCTGATGTCGGCATCCGAGTCGTACGTGGTCAGGATCAGCACCGGAGGTCCGTTGATGGCCCGGATGCGTGCGGTGGCGGTGACTCCGTCCATGCCATCCATCTGCAGATCCATGAGCACCACATCCACGCGCTCACCCAGGGTTTTTAACCGCTCGAGTTGGGCCAGTGCCGCGGCACCGTCGGCGGCCTCGGCCAGCACCTGCAGCCCGCCCTGTTCGGTGAGCACCGCGCGCAGGCCGGCACGCACCACCGGATGGTCATCCACGAGCATGATCTTCAGGGTAGGCATCAGGAGTCGCTTTCTGCGGTGTCTAGCGGGATACGAACGGCCAATACCGTTCCCTCCCCGGGGGCGGATTCAATCTCCAGGGTGCCACCGAGCAGTCCGAGGCGCTCACGCAGCCCGGCCAGACCGTAGCCGGTGCCATCGCTGCGTGGTTTGGCCGGAATGTCGCCGGACCTCATGCCCTTCCCGTCATCAAACACATCAAGCGTCACGGCATCCGAGAGATATCCCAGGCTCAGCACCGCACGTGTGGCGTGCGCATGGGCGCCAATGTTGGCCAGCCCGGATTGGGCGGCACGAATGAGTGCCGCAGAGACCTGCGGAGGCAGGGCGATTGCCGAACCGTCTTGCCGGAAGCTGACAAGAAATCCGTGGCCAGCCGCGCTGGCACTCCGCTCGGTGCTGGCACAGAGTCGGCGCAGCTTGCCGGCCAGCGACTGAGTGCCGGAAGCTGAGGAAAGATCGGCCACGAAGTCTCGTGCCTCGGCAAGGTTTTCCGCGGCAGTGGCACCGATGGTTTCGAGTCGATCGGCAGCTGCGCTGTTATCCCCCGCGGCTAGGGCCGCGGCGGCGGAGCGGGAGACCAAGACGATGCTGGAGAGCCCCTGGGCCAGGGTGTCGTGGATTTCGCGGGAGAGCCGGGTGCGTTCGGCCAGAATCCCGGCGCGGTGTTGTTCCTCGGCGAGCGCCGCACGGGTGGTTCGCAACTCGTCCAGGGCCCGGCGTTGGTTGACCCCCTCGGCATACAGCGCCTGGTAGGCCATGCCCATGATGACGGCGAAGATCGCGCCGAGCATCGGACCCAGGATCTGCGGCAGAGCAAGGGCTCCGGAGTGGTACCAACCGGCGGCGATGACCGCAAAGGTCAGCAGTGAGACCGCAACTAGCGCGTGGCGCTGTCCCAAAATATGCAGGTGGAGGAAGAACAGCGGGAACGCCAACCAGGAGAAATCGGCGTGGAGGTAGAGCAGCACGAGCCACAGCAACACGACCCCGGCCAGCCACCACATGGCCCAGGGCGCGGTACTGGGCGCCCGGCCTGCGGCATGGCGTTTTTCCGCGATGGTTCCGGCCAGATATAGCGCCGCCAGCAGCAAGGCGAGGGTGATGGCGGTGACGCGGCGCGGTGTTGTCGTTTCCGAGATCAATACGCGCACGAGTCCGACGGCGAGTAGCGCGGCAAATCCCACATGGAGGCCCACCCGTAAAACGCGCAGCACCATCTCACCGGCCGAGGCGGCCGGTGCTTCCACGGGGCTCGCTCCGGCTCCGCGGCGTGGTGGGTTGGCAGGAACGCTCATGTCTCCCAGCGTAGTGCCGCACCCCAGCACCCCGGCTCCACCAAATGGTTGACTCTCAGCGTGATCATCCGAGCAAACGTGTCTGGAGACCATCGGTTCGTGCAGAAATTCTTGCTACAGCCTGCCAGTCTATGCCGGAGTCCCCGCGGTGAAGTGGTTGGGGCCCTATGAATGAAACCCGAACTCGTGGCGCAGGGCGCTTTGTGCGGCCAAATAGCCACACATGCCGTGGACCGCTGGTCCCGGCGGGGTGGAACTGGAGGCGAGATAGATGCCCTTGGCCGGGGTTCGCCACGGATCGGGCGAAAGTACGGGACGTGCCAGCATGCCCCGTAGGTCGGTCGCCCCACCGGAAATGTCACCACCCACCAAGTTGGGGTTCTGCACCGCTAATCCGGGAGCAGTGGTGGTTTGAACATGATCGATGGTGTTGATGAAGCCGGGAGCCACGACTTCCAGCTGTCGATTCATGGTCTCACTCATATCCCCGGGGTATCCGTTGGGTACGTGGGTATAGGCCCACAGCACGTGTTTGCCCGCAGGCGCCCGGGAGGAATCAAAGGCGCTGGGCTGCGAAACGATGACGTAGGGGCCCGCGGAGACGCGGGTGCGGATCCGGCGTTCGTCGCGTCCGATCTGCCCCGCGGTGCCTCCGAGGTGGATGGTGCCAGCCTGGGCCAGTTCTGAGTTGCGCCATGGGACCGGGGCGTTGAGCACGTAATGAACCAGGCACGAGCCCGGTCCTCTACGGGTGCGGTTGAGGACCGCCGAGTACTTCTGCGGCAGCGCGCTGCCTGCGATCTTGGCCAACGCCTCGGGTGAGGAATCAAAGATGACGGTCTTTTCCGGGATCTCGGCTCGATCGGTGACCTCGGTGTTCAGTTCAATGTGCCCACCGGCCTCAACAAACATCGCAGCCAAAGCGTCGGAGATGGATTGGGAGCCGCCGAGCGGAAGCGGCCACCCCCCGGCATGCGCGGATGCTGCCAGGAAGAGCCCAGCGCCCCAGGCACTCGGGCCCCTGCCGCCACCGGCGGCGTGGGCGGAACATCCGGCGATCATTGCCGCGGCCAGTTCCCCGGTTCCCAGCCCCGGAATCATCAGTTGGGCCGCACGCAGACCAAAAACAGCAAGCGCTTCAAGCTCTCGTGGTCGGCGTAGCAGGGGGTGCAGCAGAAGCTCCGCTGTGCCTTCCATCCGCTTGACCACCGGCTTCAGGAGCCTGCGGTAACCGGGCCCGTCGTGGCCTAATCCTTGGACGGTCCGCTCCAAATCCCGCCACCCGATCCCCACCTGGCCCTCGGGCATCGCGTGAGCAAAGGAGATCTCCGGGAGAACAAAATTCACGCGTTCGGCCAACCCGATCTCGGCAAAAAACGGGGAGAGCAACGCCATGGGGTGTACCGCGGAACCCACATCATGAATCGCGCCTCGGTAGCCCAGCTCGTGGGTGCGGGCCGCGCCGCCGATGGTGCTATTGCGTTCCAGCAGCCTGACCGAGAGTCCCGCCCGGGCCATGGTCAGGGCCGCTGCCAACCCGTTGGGTCCTGCACCCACCACCGCCACGTCATAGGCCACGGGTGCTCCGTAGGACAAAGCTGTCCCGGGCGCCGGCGAAGGCGCCGGCCTGCGGATCTACCTGTCCGGAGCGGCGCACGGGGTCGAGCCTGGGGTCAAACATCGAGGCACAGATCCTGTACATGAGCCACCCGGTGGCGATCATGTGCCCCAGCACGGCAAGTACGTAGAAGGACGTCGGGAACGCGTTTGAGGCCTGAATGTCGGCGGTGGTGGCATAGAGGTACATCCAGATCGCCCAGAAATGCAGAACCTCAAAAAGCTGCCAGATCAGGAAGTCTTTCCACTTCGGCCAGGCGAGTGCGGCCAACGGGATCAGCCACACCACAAATTGTGGGGAGTAGACCTTGTTGAACATGATGAAGGACGCGACGATCAGGAATACCAGTTGACTCAGTCTCGGTGCCACCGGGGCTCGTAAGCCCAGGAAGGCGATGCCCGCGCAGCAGGCCACAAAGAGTCCCATGGCCAGCACGTTGATCACTCCGGCATCCAGCGTATTCATCCCCGGAACTTCGGCGGCGGTGACGTTGTAGATGTGCCAGAAGGAGGAGAGCCCAGCGCCGCGGTCCTCGGTGAAGGTGAAGAAGTGTTTCCACGCGTCGAAGTTCGCCACTGCCATGGGCGCATTGACCGCCACCCAGGACAGGGCTGCCCCGGCTAGAGACACCCACAGTGGCCGGTAGCGCCCGGAGCGGATAGCCAGGACGATCACCGCTCCGAAGAAGAGCAGGGGGAAGACTTTCATGGCCGTGCCCAACCCAATGAGTACTCCGGCGAGGAAGGTGAGTTGGCGGGCCCAGGCCAGCATCGCCAGGGCTAGGAACGCAACGGCCCACATATCCCAATTGATGGTGGAGGCGAGTATCAGTCCGGGTGCCAAGGCCACCATGGCGGCATCCCATGGTCGACGGCCCGCTGCACGTGCCGTGGCGATGACCACCACCATCCACAGGGAGGCAACAATCAACAGGTTCACATCGAAGAAGGCTAAGGCCCTGTCGAATTCCCCCTGTGGAACCAGCGCTGCGGTGGCCGATGCCACCACGGACATCAGGACCGGGTATTCGAATTGGGCGCCGTCGGCGAAGGGAGCAAACGCATTCTCCGCGAACCCTCGGGCATGGAATAGCGCCGTCCAGTCCGAATAACAGGCCCATTGATAGGAGTTGGTACCGCCCCAACCATTTAGCCGGCACGCATTTTTTGCCAGTACCGCAAGGAGCACGCCGATGATCGTGAAAATGATCAGCACGCGTTCGATGGTGAAGAACCCCGGGGTGGTCATCCCCGGTTTTGCATGCTTTCCCAGGGGGCCGCCAATGACCTCCGTGAACCGTTTCAGGAAGACATCGCTGCGGCTGGGCACAGAAATGCGCATCGGGGCGGTTCCCCGTTTCGGCGGGCCGGGGGCGGTTGAGCGGGTCATGGTTTTCAGCCTAGTAGGTCGATCGGTCAATGCCCCGCCTCCGGCCCCGCGGCGCGCGTTCCCCCCACTCCCGCGCGGCCCGGCGCTTACCGTCCCTCGTTGGGGAACAGCGCGGCTAGCCGCTCGAGGGTTCGTTCCATGTTCTGCCCGGTGGTCCGGGTGAAGCCCAGGAGCCGAATCATCCATTTGTGCCGCAACCGGCTGGCATCCCAGGTTTCGCTGACGGTTGTCCCGGAGTCATGGGGTTCTAGTTCATAGCGCCAGCGGTGCCCGCTGAAGTGCCGCCACGCAATCACCCGGTCTTGCTCGTATTCGACCACGGTGTTGCTGATCCGGTAGGGCACGCCCAGGCGCATCTGCATGCCGAACTCGCTGCCTAAAACGAGCCGTTGCACCTGCCCTGTTGTTGCCCGAACCGTTCCGGATCCGTCGATGACCGGATGCATCGCCGGATTCGCGAGCACGTCGAAGATCTCATGCGGGGTGGCGGCGATCAATCGCTGGCGGGTTTGGAGATATGCGGAGGGACTCATGAGCCCATCCTATGCATCTGCCGCGTCTTCGTGTCCCACTATGCGGCGATCCCGAAGATTGAGGTTCTGGTGCTTGAGTGGCGCTTGTCGTCGCCACTCAAGGGCTGGGACATGGGTCGGCCACCCGAGGTCCATCGATTATGGGTCTATACCGATCGATTCCGTTGTGCCATTCTGGTGTTCACCGGCGCTACCGGAGGGAATGCTGATGAGCAGTGGATTCACACCGACCGGCTCGCCGCCGGTGATCGCCGGGGGCCTGCTGCTTGGCCCCATGCTCCGTTACGTTGATGACACCAGTGCCAGTATCTGGGTGGAAACCGCCGCGTCCTGCACCGTCGAGATTCGTTCCGGTACGGAGGCTTGGCAGGCGGCGACCTTTGTGGCGCACGGCCACCACTACGCCCTGGTTGAGGTCTGGGGACTGGAGGCGGGCAGCTTGCGTCCCTACACGGTGCACCTCGACGGAGATCTGGTCTGGCCCATCGAGGACGGATTCCCCGGATCGATGATCTCCACCCTGGATCCGGCCAAGGAACCACGGCTGGCTTTCGGATCCTGCCGCACGAGTGTTTCCCATGACGAATCCGGCAATCGCACCCACGGGATCGACGCGATGCGCGCCTATGCCCTGTCCATGGCCGCACCGGGCCATGGCCACTGGCCCGATCTGATGCTGTTCCTCGGCGATCAGGTTTATGCGGACTCCACCAGCGACGAAATGCAGGAATTCATCCGCAGACGGCGCAACATCAAGGAAGCACCAGGGCCCGAGCTGAAGGATTTCGAGGAATACGCCCACCTGTATCGCCTAGCGTGGTCGGACCCGGCCAATCGCTGGCTTCTCTCAACCCTGCCCAGTGCCATGATCTTTGATGACCACGATATCCGCGACGACTGGAATTCCTCGCTGGGTTGGAAACACAAGATGCAGGAGACCAGTTGGTGGCACCAGCGTATTGTTTCCGGGCTCGGCTCGTACTGGATCTATCAGCACCTGGGCAACCTTTCGCCCGTTCAGCGGGCGGCAGATCCGCTGTGGCAGCGCATCGTGAACCACACGGGTCTCGGCGAGTTTGATCTATCGGCGGACCTCGACGAGTTTGCGAAGCGCGTGGAGTCCGTGCCGGAAAGCTACAGCTGGAGTTTTTGCCGGGATTGGGATGAGGTGCGCCTGATCGTGGTGGATTCCAGGGCGGCGCGCAAGCTTGAACCCGAACGGCGTGCCCTGCTTGATCCTGTGGAAATTGCCTGGCTAGATGAGCAGATGCGTGGCGGATTCCGCCACCTACTCATTGGCACCTCGCTGCCGTTCCTGCTGCCGATGGGCCTGCACCACGTGGAATCGTGGGACGAAGCCATCTCTAACCCCAACCGTGGGCGGCTCCGGTCGTGGTTGGGCGAGCGGTTGCGCCGACGTTTTGATCTTGAACATTGGGCCGCGTTCCAGCGCAGTTTCCAGGAGGTGGCCAGGTTCGCCACCGAGGTTGCCGACGGCCAACGCGGGCCCGCCCCGCAGACCGTCACGTTCCTCTCCGGGGACGTGCACTTCTCCTACGTCTCCGAGGTCGAACGCGAGGGCGGCAGCCGGATCCTGCAGGCGGTTTGTTCCCCGATCCGCAATCCGCTGCCACCGTTCCTGCGCTACTTTGCCGCGGCCTTGGCCTTTGGGCCAGCGGTCCCGTTCGGTGCGTGGATGGCGTCTTTGGCGCACGTGCCAAACCCACCGTTTGCCTGGAAACTCATCAAGGGGCCCTGGTTCGACAACAACCTGGCCATCCTCGAGGCCAGCGCAGACGGGCTGGCCCTGAGCTGGCTCGCCGGCGTGGCTCGGGATAAGAACCCGGCGCACCCCGGGCTGAAAACCGTTGCCACCGCATCCCTGGGGACCCGCCGAGACGGCGCCCTGCAACAGGACCCGCCAGCGGGGCGGTAGCAACTGCCTCAGTACACGCGCGCCGTGACAAACCCCAACGGGGCCAGCTCGGCGCGCCGGCAAATCAGATCCACGGCGTGAGCATCCAGGCGCTTGTCCTCCTCGTTGACAGGCACCAGCTGCCGCACCTCGGAAGCTCGCCCGGATTCGTCGCGGGTAACAAAGATGGTCATGCATTGCGTCGTATCGCGCCATTGGGTTTCACGCGGGTCCCGCGCCCGCACATGCACGGCAATATGCATCGAATGCGGGCCGGTATGGATCAACCTGGCCTCGAGTTCAACGATGTCGCCAATGTGGATGGGGTTCATGAAGTGGATGCCACCGGAGTAGACGGCCACCGCATCTTTGCCGGACCAGCCCATGGCGCAGGCCCGAGCGACCTCGTCGATCCAACGCATGACGATTCCGCCGTGCGCGTTTCCGCCCCAGTTCACGTCGCTCGGCGAGGCCAAGAAGCGGAATTTCTCTCGCGGCGCGGTGCCAGCATCCGTGTATTCCTGGGCCCGCATGGCGTCGCGGATCTCCGCACGCACGGCAACACGATCAGCAGCTCCTTGGGCCAGCTGAGCACCTTCTGCGTCGACCGGCACCCACCGCGGGACGGTCTTGGCCCGACGGTTTTCGTCCATCGCCACGAAGACCAGAATGCAGTCCATGGCGGGCCTAAAGATTCGTTCACGCACGTCGGCGGCGTCGACGGTGACTACAACCTGCATGCTGCTGCGCCCGGTGTGCACAATCCGTGCCGTGACCTCGATCAGGTCGCCATTTTCGATGGGCCGGGTGAAGTGGACGTTTCCGACGTAGGCGGTGACGCAATAGCCCCCGGAATAACCGACGGCGCAGGCGTAGCCGGCCTTGTCGATCCATTCGAGAACACGTCCAGCCTGCACCGTGACCCCGTCTTCGGAAACATCAGTAGGGGCGGCCAGGAAGCGCAGCGTGATCACGTCATTCATGGCTACATACTAGCTACGAGGCGAGTTTTGACGTTGTTTCATTGCTCGACGGCTACTCGAAGATGATCCATTCGAGGCGAGGCTTCGTCCGCTCCACCAAAACTGGTTCGAATCTTTCCGGGGCCTAGAGCATTCGACGCACTTGCCGCGGCGCCTCCAGCGCTACCGCCACAGCTGGCACGGACCCGACAACACTGATGACAATGGCGACTTCGTTGTGATTTCTCTTGCGACGTTTTCTAGGTCCAAATCGGACAGAAGTTTATTTTGTTTTTAAAGAAAACAAGAAACTTAACTGACAATATCCACAAGAAATTTAGTTCTCGATGGACCATATTTCGCACCGGAAAATTTCGTCGAAACTCGCCAACATTGCGCTGCGTTAGTTTAACCATGGAATCACCAATATCGATTTATTGATCATTTTCGCGCGCCACACATAAGACCGAACATAGCCGGACAATCTGACGGTTGTAATCATATCTTTCGACGCCTTAAATACCTCTCATATAATCCGAACGAGCGACGCAAATTCTCTTTCTTATCCAGCAGCAAAAGGTGAAGTTATTGAACACAATTTGGTCAGTATAATTAAATCATTGGCAAATATCATTACTTACGTAATGACCGAAACTGAAAATGTGCTCGACTTGAGATCGAAAAATGCGCACCGATACGGTGAGAGTCATTTGACCCGCAAAAGGGCTCCAAAAAAGCAAGCGACTACCTTGCGGTCAAACCGATCCTGACGCGTCGAAAAAGCGAAAGTTGATCGGCAAGATCTTGGACTGATGGTGCTGAGCCCTTCAGAAAACGGGGTTCTACATCGTTCGGGGCTTAGAAACACGTGTGGCCGGCACCCTTTCGGATGCCGGCCACACAATAACTCATAGACCGACTTAGGTCAGCGAGAAAACCTTCGACTCGAAATTAGTTGCTTTCGGCCACTGCACGAATGCCCTGAAGCACCTCTGCGACCTGGGAGGCAACCTCAGCGTCGTCCTTCGGGTGGAGCTCGGCGAAGCGGACCACGGAGTTGGGGATGGAGAGCTTAACGTCCTCGAGAACGTTGGCGCCAGCGATGGTCAGTGCCTTGCGAGCTTCATCCTGGGCCCAGACGCCACCGTACTGGCCGAACGCGGTTCCGATGACCACCGACGGAAGATCCTTCAGGGCTCCAGCGCCGAACGGGCGGGACAGCCAGTCAATGGCATTCTTCAGGACGGCAGGCATGGTGCCGTTGTATTCCGGGGAAACGAGCAGCAAGGCATCCGCTTCAGCAGCAGCAGCGCGCAGTTCAACGGCAGCGGCCGGAACCTGACCTTCAACGTCCTGGTCTTCGTTGTAGAAGGGGAGGTTCTCCAGTCCGGAGTAGACGTTAACGTCAACGCCGTCAGGTGCGTTCAAAGCGGTGGCTTCGGCGAGCTGGCGGTTCGTCGAACCGTTGCGCAGGGATCCGACGAGGGTGAGGACGGTGGTTGCCATGATGAAATCTCCCATTGTTGAGGGGCCGCGGTGGCTACTCGTTGCGGTCACCGCGGAAAGTTTGACGTATCAATCAAAGTGAACGAGGCAATGTCGCAGTCAATTCCCGGACCCAGCGTGACATGCGGCACTACCGACCATCACGTGCTCCCATACTCAGGCAGCCGGCCGCATCCCCTCAATCAATAGCTGCAGTGCGCGATGGCTCAGCTCTGCTCGGTCCGGAGCGTCAACGGGCACTGCGGAGTGGACCATGGCCATCATGAGCAGCAGGTCTGTATGCCGGAAATCATCACGGACCACGCCCACTGCGAGTGCTCGCTCGACCAGCAATTCCAATTGCTCGGTTAGCTTTATTTCCATTTCACTCAGCGCGGCGAGCAGTTCTTCGGGCGTGGACCCACGGGCCCATCCGGCACTGCCGACGTAACCACCCAGGATTAGTTCTCGCATTCCTCGGTCTGCGGCCAACTGAGCTGAGGTCACGCGGAGAAAATGCTCAATTCCCTCCCAGGGATGGGTATAGCTATTCGCGGCGACAGCAAAATCACCCCTGTCAAGAATGTGCCGACGGTAGACGTCCAGAATCAAGACGTCCTTGTCGCGGTACCGGCGGTAGAGCGTCGCAACTCCAACACCGGCGATCCTAGCGATCTCCGACAGCGGCACTCCAAGGCCCTTGATCGAGAACAGCTCATGCGCGCAGCCGCGCAGAATCTCATCCCGATCCATCGCCAGTGCTTCTTCGGGCACCGTTGCGCTCATATCCATCTGGGCAGCGCGGCGGCCCGATGATGCTGGATTAGTTACGGTCTTTGCTAACAAGGAACTGATGAGTCCACCACTTTTCATACACAGGGGTCTTGGCGAGTATAACGCGACCGGCACCGAGGAGGAACTAGGATTCTGCTGCGTATCCTCGGGGAGGAATACCTATTCCTTCCGGTGCTATACCCGCGGCGTGAGCCGCTCATCACGACATCGAATGCCTCTCAATCCCCCCCCCGCTAGTTATCCGACCATGCGTCACCTTGGCCCTCGAACCCGGGATACCCCAAAGCGCGCCGACGATCGCCGATCCCCAAGATAGAGAGAAGAGCGTCCGCAAAGGACGGGCCCTAGTCCTTCGTACGGAAGATGGGGATTGCGCCGAGATCACCAATCTGTGTTTTTCTGCTTTTATGTGGTTTTGTGTTGACATTGCGTAAGGAATGCCCCTAAAGTCATACGAACACAGATCGTCGTGACTCGCATCACCTTACCCGGAGGCCCACACAGTGTTTGCCGAAGAACGCCACCGTCTCATCACCGAGCAACTCGCCGCGCAGGGCAAGGTCGGAGTCGCCGATCTGTCCGAGCGCTTTGGCATCACGCGTGAAACCGTTCGTCGCGACCTCGCCCAGCTCGAGCAGCAGGGCGTCTTGCGTCGAGTACACGGTGGAGCCGTTGTGGCCTCAAAAACCAGTACCGCCGAACAAAGCCACACGGCCCGCACTACCCAGAACCACGAAGCCAAGCAGCGTATCGCTACCAAGGCGCTCGAGTTACTCCCCCAGGGTGCAACATCGATCGTGCTTGACGCCGGAACCACCACCGAACTTTTTGCTGGGCTCTTGGCTGACGAACTGGCTTCCCAACGGGCCGCCGAACTTCTGGTGATCACCCACGCGCTGCCCATCGCCCTGCGGATCTCCCCCACGATGCAGCTTGAGTTGATTGGTGGGCGGGTTCGCGGACTGACCAGCGCCGCCACCGGCAACCACACACTTGTCCAGCTGGACGGATTACGCCCAGACATTGCCTTTGTCGGCGCCAACGGCTTAGACGCCACCTTCGGTCTCAGCACCCCCGACTCGCTCGAAGCTGCCGTCAAGACGGCCATCGTCGGTTGCGCTCGACGCGTTGTACTGCTGGCAGATTCCAGCAAGTTAGGTGAAACCGCGTTGGTTCGCTTCGCCACGCTGGCCGATATCGACACCTTAGTTACCGATGCAGCACCCGACGCCGATCTGGCAGCAGCCCTCGAAGCTGCCGACGTTGAGGTGGTGTTGGCATGATCGTCACCCTCACCATGAACCCGAGCATGGACCGGACCATCGAGCTGAGCCACCCGCTACAGCGCGGTGGCGTCCAACGAGCCCAATCACTGACCTCGCAGGCCGCCGGCAAGGGCGTCAATGTGGCCCGGGCACTGGCCTCCGCTGGCGTCCCAACACTTGCGGTATTACCCGGAGATCCACATGATCCGGTGATCGTGGGACTCATTGACTGCGAACTGCCGCACGTGGCACTGCCGATCGGTCAGGCCCTGCGCACCAATCTGACCCTGGCCGAAGCTGACGGCACCACCACCAAGATCAACGCCCCGGGCCCGCTGCTGGATAACACCCACCAACGCGCCCTGATCGATCAGGTACTGCTGTCCGCCGATGGGGCCAACTGGTTGATCATGGCCGGATCTCTGCCCCCGGGTGTCCCCGATAGCTTCTACGCCACGCTCGTGGCCGAGGTCCGGCGCACCTTGGGATCACGGGCCCCGCGCATCGCCGTAGACACCTCCGGCGCACCATTGATCGCCCTCTTTGCCGCAGGGCCCGAATGCGCACCGGATCTGGTCAAGCCCAATGCCGAGGAACTCGCCGAACTCACCGGACACGGCACCGAAGAAACCCTCGAGGCCGACCCCCAGCTAGTTGTGGAGGCAGCCGGACGGCTCATCAGCCACGGCACAGCTGCCGTACTGGCAACCCTGGGCTCCAAGGGTGCCGTGCTGGTGACCGCCTTGGGAAGTTGGCACGCTCGCCACCCACCGGTCACCGCGCGTAGCACCGTCGGTGCGGGAGATTCGGCCTTGGCCGGATACCTCTTGGCCGATGCCCAAGGCTTGGCACCCGCCGAGTGTCTACGCCAGGCGGTCGCCCATGGATCCGCCGCCGTCTCCTTGCCGGGATCCACGATCCCCGCCCCCGAACACACCAACCCGCGCGCCGTAACCGTCGCCGCGCTCTCCGCTCCGCTCACCACCGAAGGAAAGCCATGACCTCTCTGATCACCGAAGAGCTCGTCCTGCTCGATGCGAACCTTGGAGGAACCAGCACCGAGGTCATTGCCAAGCTCGCTGAACGCGTAGTTGCTCAAGGCCGCGCCACCGACGTCATCGCCCTGCAGGGCGACGCGGTGGCCCGTGAATCCAAGACCGCCACCGGGGTTCCCGGCGGAATTGCCATTCCCCACTGCCGCTCCACTGCCGTCACCGTCCCGACCCTGGCCATGGCCCGGCTGAATCCGGCCGTCGACTTTGGTGCCAAGGACGGCGCAGCCGACCTGATCTTCTTCATCGCTGCCCCCGATGGCGCCGACAAGGAACACCTGAAGCTGCTCTCCAAGCTGGCCCGCTCGCTGGTCAAGAAGGACTTCACCGCCGCACTGCGCGCCGCGCAGAACCCGGCGGAGATCGTGGCGCTGGTTGAGGCCGCCATCACTCCGGCTCCCGCGGCCGAAGCATCCGCACCGGCCACCGCAGCTCCCAGTACACCGGCCCCCGCGGGCCAGCGCCGCCTGGTCGCCGTGACCGCCTGCCCCACCGGCATCGCCCACACTTACATGGCCGCCGATTCCCTCGTGGCAGCAGCAGCCGAGGTAGGGGTCGATCTGCAGGTCGAGACCCAGGGATCCTCCGGGGCCACCCCGCTTGACCCCGCCGTCATTGCCGCCGCCGAAGCGGTCATTTTTGCCGTTGACGTTGATGTGCGCGACAAGTCCCGCTTTGCCGGCAAGCCGCTGATCCAGTCTCCGGTCAAGCGTGGCATCGATGAGCCGGCCGTGATGATCGCCGAGGCCTTGGCCGCGGCCCAAGACCCGAACGCGCGCCGAGTCCCGGCAGCTAGCGGATCCTCCGATGCGACTTCCTCCTCATCGAGTGGTGGACGCGAAAGCGTCGGAGCGGCGCTGAAGCGCGCGCTGCTCACCGGCGTCAGCTACATGATCCCGTTTGTTGCCGGTGGCGGTCTACTGATCGCGCTGGGCTTCCTGCTTGGCGGATACGCCATCACCACCGTGGCCGATGACATCTTGGCCGCAAATACGCTCTTCAACCTGCCCGGCGCCGACATGGTGACAACCCTTGATGCCAAGTTCGGCCCGCTGGGCGTGTACCTCGGCGCCGTCGTCTTCAAGATCGGCGCGCTCTCAATGAGCTTCCTGGTCCCGGCGTTGGCCGGTTACATCGCCTATGCCTTTGCCGACCGTCCGGGTCTGGCACCCGGCTTCACCGCCGGTGCGGTGGCTGGCTTCATGGGCGCCGGCTTCCTCGGTGGCATCGTCGGCGGTTTGATCGCCGGACTTGCTGCCCGCTGGATCGGTTCCTGGTCCGTTCCACGTTGGATGCGCGGTCTGATGCCGGTGGTCATCACCCCACTGTTGGGTTCCATCATTGCCTCGGGTCTGATGTTCCTGCTGCTCGGCGGACCCATCGCGTCGTTGACCACGGGTTTGAACAGCTGGCTGTCGGGAATGTCCGGTGCTGCTGCAGCCCTTCTTGGTCTGATCCTTGGCCTGATGATGGCCTTCGACTTGGGCGGTCCGGTTAACAAGGTGGCCTACTCCTTCGCCGTTGCTGGTCTGGGTGCGGGCGCAGCAGCCAACCAGGCACCGTGGCAGATCATGGCAGCCGTCATGGCTGCGGGCATGGTTCCACCGCTGGCCTTGGCCTTGGCCACCTCGCTTGATCGTCGACTCTTCTCCAATGCCGAACGCGAAAACGGCAAGGCCGCCTGGCTGCTGGGAGCCGCCTTCATCTCCGAAGGTGCCATCCCGTTCGCCGCTGCCGATCCGCTGCCCGTGATTCCCGCCAGCATGCTCGGTGCCGGTGTTACCGGAACCATGATCATGAGCATGGGCGTCACCTCTCAGGCGCCGCACGGCGGGATCTTCGTCTTCTTCGCCATCGGTAACCTCGCAATGTTCGTGGTCTCCATTATCGTGGGCACCATCATCAGCGCCCTCGCAGTCATCGCCCTGAAGCGATACGCCCGCAAGACTCCGATCGCAGCAGCAGATCTAGCTCAGGAGAAGGTGGCCGCATGAGCGAGTCTTTCGCCGGAGTCGGAGTCAGCGCCGGACGGGTCATTGGCCCGGTCCGTCGGATGCCAGATCCGATCATCGCCCCCGCCGACGGCGCTCCACTGCCCGCCGGAGTCAGCATCGAAGAGGAATCGGCACGACTGGCCCAGGCCACCGCGGCGGTTGCCGCGGGATTAAAGGAACGCTCCGCCGCCGCCACCGGCGACGCAGCGGCAGTCCTGAAGGCCACGGCACTGATGGCCTCGGATCGAACCTTGCTGAAGTCGGCCACCAAGCTGGTGGCCTCCGGAACCAACGCCGAATCGGCCATCTGGGAGGCGGCGGAAGCCGTCGCCATGCAGCTGACCGGCCTGGGCGGTTACATGGCCGAACGCGCCACCGACGTCCTGGATGTCCGCTCCCGGATTGTCGCGCAACTGCGCGGCGTCCCGGCACCGGGAATCCCGGACAGCGACGAGCCATTTGTGCTCTGCGCGGTTGACCTGGCACCGGCGGACACCGCCACCCTCGATCCGGCACGCGTACTGGCCCTGGTCACCAGCGACGGCGGACCGCAGTCGCACACGGCGATCATCGCGCGTTCGCTCGGTCTGCCGGCGATCGTCGCGGCCAGCGGAACCACGGTGCTCAGCGACGGAGACATCCTCTTTGTGGACGGCATTGATGGCACCGTGGTGCGCGCACCTGGTGCCGAGGAAGAAGCGCTGGCGCAGGCCTACGCCTCCCGTGTTGCCCTGCCGGAGTTCAACGGCAGCGGCGCACTGAAGGATGGTCATGCCGTGCCCCTGCTGGCCAATGTCGGTTCCGGAGCCGATGCGCAGACAGCAGCCGCAGCCGGAGCCCAGGGCGTGGGCCTGTTGCGCACCGAGTTCTGCTTCCTGGGCCGGGATACCGAGCCGTCTCATGAGGATCAGGTCAGCGCGTACAAGGCAGTGTTTGATGCGTTTGGCGGCTCCAAGGTTGTCGTCCGCACCCTTGATGCTGGGGCGGATAAACCGCTGCCCTTCCTCACCGACGACTCGGAACCTAACCCGGCCTTGGGTGTGCGCGGCTACCGAACCGATGGCTCCGTCCCGGGTGTTTTGGATCGGCAGCTGAAGGCCATCGCCGAAGCGGCCGACGGCTCGGCCGCCGATGTGTGGACCATGGCTCCCATGATCTCCACCCCGGCGGAGGCCGCGGCCTTCGCGGCCATGTGCAAGGATGCCGGACTCAAAACCCCCGGAGTCATGGTGGAGGTTCCCTCCGCGGCACTGCTGGCACGGCAGGTTTGCGCGGAGGTGGACTTCGCGTCCATTGGCACCAACGATCTCACCCAGTACACGATGGCGGCAGACCGCCAGCTCGGTGCGTTGGCCGCGCTGAACGATCCATGGCAGCCGGCGGTGCTGCACCTGATCAAGGCGACCTGCGACGGAGGTGCGGCCGTTGAAAGCGGACCGCGCCCGGTCGGAGTATGTGGCGAGGCCGCGGCCGACCCGGCACTGGCAGTTGTCCTCGTCGGGCTCGGGGTGGCTACGCTGTCCATGAACCGCCGTGCTCTTCCGGCTGTTGCCGCCATTCTCAAGACCGTTGATCTTCCCGGAGCCCGACGCATCGCAGAACTGGCACTGAACGCCGCATCGGCCGATGACGCCAGGAATGCCGTGCGCAACGAGCTGCCCGAGCTTGATATGTTCGGGCTCTGATCGTCCTTTAATCCGTACTAATCCACACAGAACACCAGAATCAAGGAGAAATACCATGGCAGAACGTATCGCCACCATCGCCAGCCGCGTCGGCCTGCACGCCCGTCCGGCAGCCATCTTCGCCGAGGCCGCAGGCGACCAGCCGCTGGAGGTCACCATCGCTTTGGAAGGCGAGCCGATCGAGGACGCGTTGGATGCTTCGAGCATCCTTTCGCTCATGGGTTTGGGTGCCGAATACGGCACCAAGGTAGTACTCCGTGCCGAGGGTGAGGGCGCTGAAGCCATCCTCGAATCCCTGGCTGGCGTGTTGGAAACCGACCACGACGCCTAGTCACCAACGCCAGCGGCCCGGCAGAAACCATTGTGGTTTCTGCCGGGCCGCTGCTTTTTCACCCGAAAATCTTGGCGGTCAGACGTCGTCGGTTCTCGCCGGAGAGTTAGGCGTGCAGGGACTTCAAGCCCACGACGCCACCAACAATCATCAGCAGGAAAATCACCTTCAGGATCGAGATGGATTCCACGCCGGTCGCCATCGCATAGATAACCGTCAGAGTCGCGCCAATGCCGACCCACACGGCGTACGCAGTACCAACGGGCAGATCGCGCATCGCATAGGCCAATCCGGCCATGCTGAGCAGCAGTCCCACCCCAAAAACAATGGTGGGCGCTACTTTAGTGAATCCGTCGGATTTGCCCAGCGCCGTAGCCCAGACGGCCTCAAGAACACCGGAAAGAATCAGAATAAACCAGGACATGACAAGACTCCTCGTGGGCCGTCTTGTCGCACACCGGGTACGGCACCCATCGTCCGGAATCCCCTGTCGGGATGATTCCACGATGTCACACGCCACGGATCGGGGGCAAGCATCTCTGCTGGTCAGATCGGTCACCAAAGACACGGACCCTCCGCCACCGGCCCAGACGCAGGGGGCTTATCAAACCAGTCTTGTCGAAAACGATTCTCACTACACAAATGTCGGCGCTTCTATGTAGTCTCATCACATTCAATGGTTGCCTTTTCAACTAAAAGGTTGCTGGCTTCACTCGCGAAGGAAATGTTCCATGTCAGAATCCAATAACACGCCGACAGCGCACCGCCTTATCGGTGCCCTAAACCACGGGTCGGGGTCATCGAATCGTGCGATGGCCCAACTATCCGGACGACCGAAAAGCCAAAAACACTTTGACCCACACGCCTACCGCGCGGTCGTCTGGCTCCTCGTCGCCATCGCCGCAGTCACCGTATGGTTTGCGGCTCCCACTGGCGGTGAAGCGTCCGACTGGTCAGGTGACATGACCGTCGCTGAATTCAGTAAGACTGCCAACGATAAATCCACCGAAGGAGCTCCACAGCAACAAGTGGTGAACGGTTGGTTCGTCGCGGATACGATTCCTATCCTTTCTGAACAGGTTTCTGCCCTGCACACCTCCTTGAACTCAGGACGAATTCCGGGGTTGATGCTGGTCTTCGGACTGGGCTACTGTGCAGATGTGGTCGGTCGGTCGCTTGCCTCTGCAAGTCAGCGCCAACGATTCAAAGGCTCATCAGTGGGCACCGGTAGGGAGCCCGCGGAAGACTCATCCGCCGTCTCTGATGGCACCGCCACGCAGTAGTCGCTGATACAGACATGGCCGCGGTGGGGCGTCCGGCTTCTGCCATACGCCCCACCGCGGCCCCATTGTTGGTTTGTAACCGGGCGAAAGCGCCCAGACGCTTCCCGCGCCAACTATAGGTTCGGGGAAGCCTGCTCCCGTACCTGCTTGCGTAGGATCTTGCCGAGCATCGAACGGGGTAAATCATCGATCACCACCACCCGCTTGGGAACCTTGTAACCGGCCAGCTGAACGCGGCAATACTCGCGGATGCCCGCCTCATCCAGCGCGGCGCCGGGTTCAAGCTCCACCGCTGCAACCACCATTTCACCGCCGCGTTCCAGCGTCTTGCCGAAGACGGCAGCATCCTTGACGTCCGGGTGGGAGCGCAATACCGATTCAACCTCGGAGGGTGAGACGTTAAATCCGCCGGTGATGATCAGTTCCTTGGCGCGGTCCACGATGGTGGTGAAGCCATCTTCATCCACCGTCACCACGTCTCCGGTTCGCAGCCATCCATCGGGTGTCAGCGATTTGGCGGTTTCCTCGGGGTTATTCCAGTATCCGGCGAACACCTGGGGTCCCTTGAGCAGCAATTCGCCGGGCTGGCCCTGCTCTACCTCAACTTCCGGATCATCCAGGTCCACGACCTTCATCAGCGTCGAGGGGAACGGCACACCGATGGTGCCGGTACGACGCGTGGGGTGGAACGGGTTTCCCAGCGCCACAGGTGAAGACTCGGTCATCCCATAGCCCTCCACCAGCAGTCCGCCGGAGACCGATTCCCAGAGTTCAACCACCGAATCGGGCAGGTTCATGGCTCCCGAGATGCAGTACTTGGCGGAGCGCAGCGACACGCCCTTTTCCTTGGCGGCCAGCGCCGTACGCTCGTAGATCGGCGGGACAGCGCAGTAGACGGTTGCCGGTGACTTTTTCATCGCGGCCAGGATGAGATCCGGGTCAAATTTCGGGAAGAGTACCAACAGGCCCTGCTTCTTCACCCCGAAGGTCAGGTACAGCGTCATGCCGAAGGCATGGAACATGGGCAAGATCGCGTAGAGGATCTCATGACGCTCCTGGGCTCCTGCCATCCAGGCCTCGCCCTGCAACGCATTGGAGTACAGGTTGAAGTGTGTGAGCATGGCACCCTTCGGGGTGCCGGTGGTCCCGGAGGTGTATTGAATCACCGCGAGGTCTTCCACGGACGGACGCGGGTGGGAATCTGCGAGTCGATCGGCGCTGAGCAGTTCCTTGAAGGACATGGTGCCAGGGGCCGGGGCCGTCAGGGCATCCTTCGAGGCGCGGATCTTCTTCAGCGGCAGTTTTAAGGCAAGTCGCTTGATGGCAGGGAAGGCTTCGAGCAAATTCACCGAGATCAGCGCGTCGATGCGCACGTCCTGGGGGAACTGGCGCACCGAATCCGCTGCCTTATCCCAGGCGATCACCACGCGGGCCTGGTGGTCCTCGAATTGGTGGCGCAGCTCGCGTGAGGTGTACAGCGGGTTGTGTTCCACAACTACCGCTCCCAGACGCAGCACGGCGTAGAACGCGATGACATGTTGCGGGCAGTTGGGGAGGATCAGGGCGACCCGGTCCCCCGCGACTACCCCGAGCCGCCGCAGTCCCTCTGCCGCGCGCGTTACCTGCTCGCCGAGTTCGCGGTAGCTGGTGCGTCGCCCAAAGAATTCGGTGGCCGGGGAATCGCCCGCCGCAGCTACGGAACGCTCAAACATCACGCTGAGCGATTCGGTGGGGAGCTCGATTTCGGCGGGGACGCCCGGCTGGTAGTTCTTGGTCCACAGGTGGGCGGAAGTATTCTCCATACTTCCATCATGCCGCCAATGAGGGGCGCTAATAAACTTCTAGGGGATTAAGCGTTGGCAAAAATCGCGAATGGCGGTGTTTCTAGGCCGTCAGTGAGCGCCTCGGCGGGATCGCTGCCCAAGGCTTTGATGGCATTTTTGCCGTCTACGTGCACCACAGAGGGCTTGAAACTGCGGGCTTCAGCATCGCTCATGGAGGCATAGGTGATGATGATGACCAGATCGCCGATGTTGACCAGATGAGCTGCGGCACCGTTGATACCGATCACCCCCGAGCCACGTTCTCCGGCAATCGCGTAGGTCTCCAGACGGGCACCGTTGGTGACATCGACGATGGAGACAAGCTCACCGGGCAGAATGTCGGCAGCGTCAAGCAGATCCGCATCAATGGTGATGGATCCGACGTAGTGCAGGTCAGCATGGGTGACGGTGGCACGGTGGATCTTGGACTTAAACATGGTGCGCTGCATGGGGGGATCTCCTGGAGGGGTGTAGTGCAGGCGGGGCAATCTTCCTTGACTGCCCACCTCGAGGCTCCGGTCAGGTGGAATGGGGATGAACCGGCGCCTAGGACATTCTAAACCGGCAGCCTTTGGCTTGTCTGTGACGCATTGGGGTTGGAGATCTCTGCGGTTCTTCGTTATGTATCGCGGCAGAATCAATGTGTTAACGACCGTTTAAACACCCGAATCCGTCCACTGGTTCATTGGCGGCCGGCCGGCCCCTGGCTCCCGATGCATCCGAAAACTCAGGTCACTCGCGTAATTGACTCCACCCCAGAGAATCGGTCGGCGCGAGAACGGAAGATCATGAAGCGACTTCATGACCGCCACACCCAAAACAACAGTTTACATTGTGGGTTCAAACTCATAGTATGAGTTTCACAAAGTGGCGCTCATCACTTTATGCGCTCGCCCCCTCACCTCATGATCGGATCCCCAATGTCAGAAACTGCGATTCTGATCAACACCGCTGTGGCCGTCCTGGCCACAGTGCTGCTGATTGTTAGATTCAAGGTCAATCCCGTAATCGCTCTGGTCTTGGGATCGCTTTACCTCGGATTATCGACCGGGCTCGGCATCACGAAAACCATCGAAACCATCACTGGTGGATTCGGCGAGATCATGGTGGAAGTCGGATTGCTGATTGCCTTCGGCGTTCTCATGGGATCGATTCTGAACGAGACGGGTGCCATCAGGAGGCTCGTTGAGCATCTCCTACGGGTCTTCGGCCCCAAGGCCCTCCCCTACACCATGGCTCTGGCCATTGGAACGGCGCTGCAGTCGATCTTCCTTGACGTGCTTCTGGTGATTTCAGCACCTCTGGCCCGGCGCATGGCTCCAAAAATCGGCAAACTCGGAACCGCACGCATGGCTGCCGCCATGGCAATCGCCTTGGAATGTGGCATCGTTTTCATGGTTCCCGGCGTCGCATCGCTTGCCCTTGCGGGTCTACTCGGCGTGCCTCTGGGAAAAATGCTGATCTTCGGGTTCCTTGTCGTCGTCCCGACCATCATTATTTCCATCGCCATCATGTCATTCCTGTTCAAACGAGGATTCTGGAAATCGGACCGCGATGAGCAACACCTCTTCGACGAAGAGGACTTCCCTCGGGCCACCTCCGGCACACCCCACGGACCGGCAGCCTATGGAATTTCCGCCACCGGCACAGAGTCCAGCGGCGAAAGCACGGATCTGACGGGTGCGCCCGGCACAGTAGTCGTGGCGGAACGCGAAAAGCGGGAAGCGCCCCTCTTGCTGCTTTTCACACCGCTACTCCTCTCCTTGCTGTTGATCGGCAGTGGAGCAGTGGTTGAAATCTTTGGTCTAGAAATAGCTCCGCTGCAGCTTGTGGGCCACCCCGTCGTGGCCCTGCTGATCGGTTTGATTGGGACCACCCTGGTCGGCCGTTACACCGTGGGGCAGAAAAGCGTCGAGAACGCCATCTCCTCCGGGTTCAAGGAAAGTGGACAGATCCTCTTGCTCACCGGCGTGGGCGGATCACTTGCAGCAACGGTTGCCGCGGCGGGACTCGGGGACATCCTTGGAGGATTCTTCTCGGCGAGCGCAGTTGCCCCGCTTCTGGTCGTTTGGGCCATTGCAGCAGTTCTTCACATCGCCGTTGGTTCCGTGACGCTCTCCGCCATTACCGCAGCAGGATTGCTGGCACCGATCGCACCCGCTCTGGGCATCGACCCGGTACTCATTGCCCTGGCCGCTGGCGCGGGCTCCCTGTTCATGGTTCACGTCACGTCCAATACCTTCTGGCTCCTGCAGTCGTTGCTGGGCCAAACGGTTCGTGGCGCACTAAAAACCGTTACCTTCGGTGTTTCCGTCGCCTCCGTGGTCGCCATGCTCGTGGTCCTGGCGCTCAGCATCTTCATCTAACTTCTCTCCCACATACCTTAGGAAGTCACCCAATTGTCTGAAAACGAAATCGCACCACTGCACGGAATTAGGGTCCTGGAGCTCGGAAATTACATTGCCGCGCCGACCGCGGGCCGACTGCTGGCAGATTTTGGGGCCGAGGTCATCAAGGTCGAACGTCCCGGAACCGGAGACGAGCTGCGCAATTGGCGGCTGAAAAAAGGCAGCGTGTCCATGCTGTACCGCACGATCAACCGCAACAAGAAGTCGGTGGTGCTCGATTTGCGCAGCGACGCCGGTCGTGCGGCCGTCCTGGAATTGGTCAAGCAGTGCGACATCCTGTTGGAGAATTTCCGTCCCGGAACCTTGGAGAAGTGGGGTCTTGGACCCGAGGTACTCAACGCGGCCAATCCCGATCTGGTGATCACCCGGATCTCGGCCTTCGGGCAAACCGGCCCACTGTCCGAGCGCCCGGGTTTTGCGGCCGTTGCCGAGGCCTTCAGTGGTTTCCGCAATCTGGTGGGTGACCCCGATCGGGCACCGGTGCGCGTCGGCGTCTCCATTGGTGACTCCATCGCGGGTCTCTACGCGGCGTTCGGATCGGTCATGGCCTTGTTCCAACGCGAGACGCGTCGCGGCAGCGGAAGACCTATTCCCGTGCGCGAACGCGTCATTGACGTGGCCTTACACGAGGCCATGTTCTCCATGATGGAATCGCTAGTTCCCGACCTCGGCGCCTATGGCGACAAGCGCACCCGGGTGGGCGGCCGCATGGAGGGAATCGCCCCATCCAACGCCTACGTCTGCAAGGACGGTGCCAGCATTGTGGTGGCCGGAAACGGAGACGCGATCTTCCGCCGCTACATGGATACCATCGGACGCCCCGACCTGGGCAACGACCCGTCCCTGCAATCCAACGCCGAACGCTGGGAGCGGCGCATCGAACTTGATGCGGCCATCGGAGTCTGGACGGCAACATTGCCCTCCTCCGAGGCGCTGGCGCTGCTTGATACCGCCGGCGTTCCCGCCGGACCGATCTACACCGCACAAGACATCGTGAACGACCCGCAATACGCGGCACGCAACATGATCCAGTCCTTCGATGTGTCCACCGGAGAGGAGATCATCAAGGATGTGGGGTTCCCCGGCATCGTCCCGGTGATCGGCGGCACCTCGTTGCCGATCCGCACCCTGGGCCCTGATCTCGGAGAACACACGCAGGAGGTGCTTGGCGGGCTGCTGGGCATGGACGCCAAACACATCACCGCCGCATCAAACCCCGAAAGGACCCTGGCATGAGCCACACCCTAGAACCCCGCGCGGTGCTGCGCGATGTCACCCTGCGCGACGGCCTGCAGCTGACCGGCAAAATGCTGTCCACCGAACGCAAGGTGGAAACGGTGCGCGAACTCATCCGCCTGGGTGTGCCGGAAATCGAGTTGGGATCCATGGCCCGGGCCGATCTGGTCCCCACCATGGCCAATACCCTTGAGGTCGCCGCGGCTTTGACCGCCGAGGAACTGGAGAAGTGCTGGATCTGGGTGGCCACCCCGGGCCATGTGGCCAAGGCCGCGGCGGCTGGTCTACGCAACTTCCAGTACTGCCTCTCCGCGTCCGATGCCCACAACCAGGCGAACATCGGACGCAGCACCGAGGCCAGCCTCGCCGCCCTGCCGCAGGCCATCGAATACGCACGCGCCGTGGACGGACGCATCCAG
Organism: Paeniglutamicibacter sp. Y32M11; assembly: GCF_019285735.1. Lineage (GTDB taxonomy): Bacteria > Actinomycetota > Actinomycetes > Actinomycetales > Micrococcaceae > Paeniglutamicibacter. Next base: position 4,120,354 of record NZ_CP079107.1, read on the forward strand.
CTCTGCATCGCCACGTCCTTCACCTGCCCGTTTGACGGGCAGGTACCCGAGCGGCGCGTCCTGGACATCGCCAATGACCCGCGCGCGGAGGGCACCTGCGACATCGTCATCTGTGACACCCTGGGACAGGCCGTCCCCGCGCAGGTGGCAAGCCTGATCTCACGAGTCCGCGACGAAACTCCGGCACGACGCATCGTCTACCACGGCCACGACACCTGGGGCCTGGGTGTGGCCAACACGCTCGCGGCCATCGGCGCCGGAGCCGGTGTTATCGATGGCGCCCTCGGTGGGCTCGGTGGTTGCCCGTTTGCCCCCGGAGCCAGCGGAAACACCTCCAGCGAGGACATTCTCTTTGCCACCCGTCCCGAGTGGCTCGATCCGCGCGGCTTTGCCGGCTTGGTGAAACTTTCAGAGGACCTACTGAAGGAACTGGGCGAACCCAACCGCTCCAAGTCGGCCCAGGGCGCGCGGTCCACTGCCGCGGCCTTCGAGTGGGTCATTGCCTCGGACCGGGTCCCTTCCTGCGAGGGTGCGTTGTAGTGGGGGCCCGGATCCTGCTGACCACGCCCCTACCGGAGCCCGCACCGGCATTACTGGCCGCGGCCGGGGATGTGACCGTCTTGGAGGCACCGCCCAGCTATGCGGAACTCGACGCGCTGTGCGCGAGCGGAGACTTTGATGTGGTGCTCACCCAGCTGCGCGATGTAATCGATGCTCCACTGCTGGCTCGGGCCCGGGTCCGAGGTTTCTCCAACTACGCGGTCGGCTACAACAACATCGACGTTGCCGCGGCCACCGGGCACGGCATCGCGGTGGCCAACACCCCCGGGGTGCTCACCAACGCCACGGCCGACATCGCCATGCTGCTGATCCTGGGCACCGCGCGGCGCGTCATCGAGGCGGACCGATTGGTCCGCGAGGGACGCTTTACCGGGTGGGAACCCGAGCTTTTGCTCGGTTCCGATGTCTCCGGCAAGACCCTGGGACTCGCGGGGTTTGGGCGCATTGCCCGGGCCACGGCTCGCCGCGCGCTGGGCTTCGGCATGGAGGTCATCTTTGCCCCTCGCCCTCCCGGGAACCGGGTGGTTGACCACAAGGAGCTGGGCGAGTTCGCGGGCAAGGTGCGCCAGGTTCCGTGGGACGAACTGGTGACCGCCAGCGATTACCTGTCGCTGCATGTCCCGCTAAACCCCGACACTCGGCATCTGGTGGACGCTGTGGTGCTGAAGCGGATGAAGTCCACCGCCATCCTCATCAACACGGCCCGCGGTCCCATCGTTGATGAGGAAGCGCTGGTCCACGCGCTGTCCACCCGAAGAATTGCCGGTGCCGGGCTGGATGTTTTCGAAAACGAGCCGGCGTTGGCGGAAGGGCTGGCCTTGCTGCCCAACACCGTCCTGCTGCCGCACGTTGGCAGCGCTACGGTGCCGGTGCGCGCCGAAATGGCGCGCCTGAGTGCCCTGAACGCCATCGCCATGGCCGCCGGTCAATTGCCCGCACATCCGGTAAACCCGGAGGTCTACGCATGAGCGTGCTCATCGTCCCGGACAGCTTTAAGGGAACGTATACGGCCGCCGAGGTTGCCGGTCACATTGCCGCCGGGGTCGGGCGTGCCGGGGGCACGGCCGTGGGGATCCCGGTGGCCGACGGCGGCGAGGGCACCTTCGACGCACTCTGCGCCGGACTGGGTGCGGTGGAAGTGAAGGTGAGCGTCAGAAATCCCTGGGGGTCACCGGTCACCGCAACTCTGGGTCTGGCGGGTGACACCGCGATCGTCGAGCTGGCTCAGGCCTCCGGGTTGCATGTGCTCCATAATGGGGAGCGTGACCCTCTCACCGCCGACACCTACGGCACGGGCCAGCTGATTCTCGAGGCCGTGGCGCGCGGTGCGCGGCGGGTCCTGGTCGCGGCCGGAGGTTCGGCCACGACAGATGGCGGGACCGGTGCCGTCCGGGCCATCACGCAGGCCGGCGGCCTGCACGGGGCGCAGATCATCGTGCTCTCTGACGTCACCACGAAATTCCCGGATGCGGCAAGGATTTTTGGGCCACAAAAGGGCGCGGACCCGGCCACCGTCGAGTTGCTGACGGCGAGGCTGCTGGAGCAGGCGCGCACCTTTCCCCGCGACCCTTCAGATGTCGCGGGAACCGGGGCTGCGGGCGGTTTTTCCGGCGGATTGTGGGCGCACTTCGGGGCGGAACTGGTCTCGGGCGCAGAGTTTGTGCTTGATGCGGTGGATTTTGATCTGCATCTTGCCCGCGCCACCGCCGTGGTGGTCGGCGAGGGTCGGCTTGATGGGCAGAGCATGGGTGGAAAGATAATTTCGGTGGTTTTGCAGCGGGTGGCTGCCCTGGCACCGCAGGTGCCGGTGTTTGCGGTAGTGGGTTCGATTGGTGCGGACCTCGGAACGGCCCGCAGCCACTTTGCCGATGTCATGGTGGCCTCCACGCCGGCGGACATGGTCAGGGCCGGCCTGGAGATTCAGGCAGTTCTGCGCCAGCCGGCCATCTAGCTGCGGGGTGCCGCGGCTTCCCCGGGGAACCGTCCACCAATTAAGCGGGTCATTCGTTCGGCGGTCTCCAGCAGCGGCTCGATCCATTCTTCGCACACCGAGCGGGGCATGCGCATGGTGGGGCCACTGATGGTCACCGCGGCAACCAGCCCCGCCGCCGCGTCGAACACCGGGGCAGAGAGCCCGGAGGCACCGTTCTCCCGTTCCCCGGTGGTGATCGCAAAACCGTCTGCTCGGGTTCTCGAGATTGCCTCGCGCAGATCCGCGGCACTGGTGATGGTGGCTTCGGTGAAGTGCTCCAAGGGGGCGTCAAGCACCACGCCCTGGAGGTCGGGGTTCCACGCAAGTAGAACTCGTCCGGCGGACCCTGCATGCAGTGGTGCGAGTTTTCCCAGGTGCATCTCACGGCGCAAGGCGTGCCTGGTTTCGGCCATCCCGACGCAGACCCGGTACTGCGCCTCGGCGCGGAAAAGGCAGGCCGTTTCGCCCGTGATGTCGCGCAGGTTTGCCAGGAGCGGGTTGATCACGTCGAGGACTTCCTTGCCGCGCGTGGCCGGGGCGGCCCAGTAGGCCATTTTCATGCCGATACGGAAGGCATCACCGTCCCGGTCGAGGAACCCCTGGCCCACCAGGTTGGCCACTAGTCGTTGGACGGTAGAGGTGGGCATCCCGGTGGCCACCCGGATGTCCGTCAGAGAAAGCACCGGCTGACGCAAAGAAAAAGAGTCAAGAATCGAGCTGATCTTGCCGAGCACAAGGAGCGGGTTCTGATTCTTGGTGGGTGATTCGGCCTTCGACATAAACCTGACGCTAGACGATGGGGCCGTGAGCGTCCAATCAGTTTGCGCTAAGGGTTCTGGACCACGGTTCCGTGCGTCGCCTCTGGGCCCTATTTTCGGCCGTGCGAAACCGCGCGGTCCTGCTCATTGAACGTTCCGTCGTCCACTGGCTATTTTCGAACTCAACGATATCCACCGCCGCATGGACGCTGGGAGGCCCTATTGGTACCCCTTTCGGCGGGGCCTCCCTCGAGGTGGGCCGGACGTGATTTGATGGAGGAGTACCCGAGCCGTCACATCGGTCGGATACGCACGTGGCTTGGTGAACAACCGGTCCCATTGCCTAAACATCGCCATACATTGATGGAGAATCATGCTTGAAATCAACACCTACGCAGCGACATCCGCGACGGGCGACTTGGTCCCCACCCGCATTACCCGTAGGGACGTCGGTCCCCACGACGTGCTGATTGACATCAAGTTCTCCGGGATCTGCCATTCCGACATCCACACCGTCCGCGGCGAGTGGGGAGATCAGCAATACCCGTTGGTCCCGGGCCACGAAATTGCCGGAATTGTCACCGAGGTCGGATCGGAAGTCACCCGCCATTCAGCGGGCGATCGCGTCGGTGTGGGCTGCATGGTTAATTCCTGCCGCGAGTGCGTCAATTGCCTGGCCGGCGAAGAGCAGTACTGCTTGGCTGGAAACATCGGGACCTACGGCGCCAAAGACGTTGATGGAACCATCACGCAGGGCGGCTACGCCACCCACGTTGTCGTAAATGAAGACTTCATCGTGCGCATCCCCCAAGGCTTGGGATTGGACGTTGCCGCCCCACTGCTTTGTGCCGGTGTCACCACCTATTCGCCGCTGAACCACTGGAATGCGGGTCCGGGCAAGAAGGTTGCCGTCATTGGACTCGGTGGCCTTGGCCACATGGCCGTGAAGATTGCCCATGCCATGGGCGCTGAGGTCACCGTCCTGTCGCGCTCGCTCAAAAAGCAGGAAGACGGACTGAAGCTGGGCGCCGATCACTACTACGCGACGGAAAATCCCGAAACGTTCGAAGCCCTTGCCGGATCCTTCAACCTGATCATCAACACCGTCAGCGCGAGTATCGACATCAGCGCCTTCCTGCAGCTGCTGTCCTTGGACGGCGCGTTGGTCAACGTCGGCGCTCCGGCCGAGCCGCTGCCAGTCAACGCCTTTGCGTTGATTACGGGTCGTCGTTCCTTTGCCGGATCGATGATCGGCGGCATCCGCGAGACTCAGGAAATGCTTGATTTCTGTGCCGAGCACAAAATTGGTGCCGAGATCGAGGTCATCTCCGCCGAAGATATCAACAAGGCTTACGAGCGAGTCCTCGCCTCGGATGTTCACTACCGCTTTGTGATTGATACTTCGACACTGGTCTAGTCAGCGTCGAGTTATTTGGCAGAGCTTCCTCGGTGCGCTGGTCCGTATGGGCGCCAAGGAGGCTCTGCCTCGCAGGGCCATGGCATGATGACGCCATGGAACCCGAATCACGCAAGCAAAAGCAAATGAGCCTTCAAATGCTGGAAGTGATGCTTCAAGCAATTAACAGACGTGAGGAAGTCTTCCGAGCCATTGAATCCTCACGCACCGATGACGAGGCTCGTAAAGCAGTGGCCGAACTACTGCGTGTGGGAGATATTCGAGCTCGTCTTGTGCTCGACATGCAGGCAAGACGTTGGACTCTCGAAAACCGAAACATACTTAGCGGCCAGATCCAGCAGCTTCAGGCCGAATTGGATTCCCTGTGATTCTCTCGTTCGGCCCGTCCTACGTTAAGGGCAGTTGACCTAGTCCCCCGGCCCGCTGCCAGGCATCGATCCCGCCATCGAGGTGGACGACGTCGGTGTAGCCCGCTGCGGCCAAGGCCTCCAGCGCCTGCCCCGAACGAACGCCCGACTTGCAATGCAGCACCAGCGGCACGCCACGCGGGATCCCGGCCAGCGCCGACCCATCCTTGATCCCGGCCAGCGGAACCAACACGGATCCTTCTATGCGAGCAATCTCGAACTCGACCGGCTCGCGCACGTCGAGCAGCACAAAATCATCCCGCCCCGATTGGCGTCCGTCCAGTCGATTCCGAAGTTCCTCAACGGATATCGTCGCATCAGCCGCGATATTTTGCCCCTCGGGGGAAGGCCACCCGCAGAACGTCTCGTAGTTGATGAGTTCGGTGATCCGGTCTGCTTCCGGATCCTTGGTGATGCTCATTTCGCGCCAGCGAGAGGTCAAAGCGTCAAGTATCAGCAATCTCCCCAACAGGGTCTCCCCAACCCCGGTGATGAGCTTGACCGCTTCGGTAACCATCATTGCCCCGATGGAGGCACACAACATGCCAAAAACGCCTCCTTCGGCGCATGAAGGCACGCTGCCGGGCGCCGGCGGTTCGGGATAGAGGTCACGATAGTTTGGGCCGTGTTTGTCCCAGAAGACGCTTACTTGGCCATCAAAACGCAAGATTGATCCCCATACGTACGGTTTGCCTAGGATGGCCACCGCATCGTTGACCAGATAACGCGTGGAAAAATTATCGGCCCCGTCGAGGATCACGTCGTAGTCGGCAAAGAGCTCTAGCGCATTGTTGGAATCTAGCCGCACCGGATGAAGTACGACCTCAACGCCGGGGTTGATCTCGGCGATTGATGCCCGTGCTGACTCGAGTTTACTTCGTCCAACGTCACTCACCCCGTGGATCACTTGACGCTGGAGGTTGCTCAGTTCCACGGTGTCATCATCAATGATGCCAAGAGTCCCGATGCCGGCCGCTGCCAGATACATCAGCACCGGGGACCCCAGCCCACCGGCGCCGATGACCAGCACCCTAGCGTTGCGCAACCGCTGTTGCCCTTCCTGCCCCATTTGAGGCATGAGGATATGCCGGGAATATCGTTCAAGCTCGGTATTTGATAACGGCGGACCAAGGTCAACCAGCGGCGGCAGCCGATCAATGTCTTTCTTATCAATGATTTGATTCAATGAGAACGGCTCCATAAATCTTTCCATATCAACTACCGACGCATTTAATCATCGTTAGTAAATTTATTTACGGTCACCTAATTAACGATAGTGGCGACCGGTATTAGAGTGATCAGGCACTGGCTTCCGGAGAACCGTCGACGTCACGGCCTTCCTCGGTACAGATGCACAGACGATTTCCCTGCGAATCCGTGGCCACCACAAACCTCGGTGCCGCGTTATGGTCAAGTCCTGCGCCAGTTTCTTCCAAAGCGTCCAAGATGGGTGAGCTCTCGCTGAAGGGAACCGTGACGTCCAGATGGAAGCGGTTCGGATTGGGAGTTGTCGTACTCTGAAACCAAATCGCTGGCCCCCTGCCGAAGGGGTCGGTGAGGCTGCCATCATTCTGCTTCTTGTATCCCAGTGCCGCGCGCCAGGTTTCCGCAATGGCTTCCTCATTGTCGGTATCAATGGCGATCTCCACCGTGCGCAATAGATCCGGGCGCGGGGTCGCGCCAACATTTTCCGCTTCGGCAGAAATTGACCTAGCTAAGGCAGCGTCTCGTGCACTCACCATGCTGCCGGCGTCATGCGAGGTCAGCGTGATGAAAAGCGTGTCATAGCGCCAGTCGATATCCGGATGGTGATTGGCCTCTTGGGCCAGCGCACCAACCGTAGAAAACAGGGCCAACGCCGAAGCGGAAGAATCGCACTTCAAAACCGTACGTAACGCACCTAATCCGTATCGCCAGGCGGGCAGTACCTTCAGGTTAGCTTTAATCTGTTCACTGGTCAGAACGTCTTTTGCAGCCATGATCTTCTCCTTCGCGTAGCCGATTCAGAAATCTGCACGCCCCTCCATGGCGGAGGAGGCCAATGCATGGGTGCGCATCGGAATGCGCCCAGCTTGTGCCGCCAGTCTGCCACCAATGACCGCGTGTCTGAAGGCCGTCGCCATGCGCACCGGATCCTGGGCACGCGTCACCGCCGAGGCCAGCAACACGCCATCGCACCCCAACTCCATGGCCAAAGCAGCGTCGGAGGCGGTACCGATCCCGGCATCTAAGATGATGGGCACCGAAGCCCGCGAGACGATTAATTCGATATTGTGCGGGTTCAGGATCCCTAGGCCCGTGCCGATCGGGGCGCCCAACGGCATCACCACAGCGGCCCCCAGTTGCTCAAGGCGTAGGGCCAACACCGGATCGTCATTGGTGTAGGCGAAAACCTTGAAACCACGGTTCACCAGGGACTCGGTGGCGTCCACGAGTTCCACCGCATCGGGCAGCAGGGTGTGCTCATCGGCGATCACCTCGAGCTTGACCCAATCGGTTTCCAGTGCCTCACGGCCCAACTCCGCGGTCTTCAGCGCCTCGCGGGCGGTGAAGCAGCCGGCGGTATTCGGCAACACGCGGATACGGTTCTGCACCAGCAGGTCAAAGAGATTAGCCCCTGCGGTATTTCCTTCGCCGTGCACTGCATAACGGCGCATGGCGACGGTGGTCAGTTCGGTGCCAGAAGCCACGAGAGCAGCTTCCAGTCCCTCAAGACTTGGCGCACCTCCCGTCCCCATGATGAGCCGGGAGCCTAAGGCGACGCCATCGATGAGCAGTGCATCATTATCAGTCAGTGTTTGGGTCATGATTGTTCTTTTCCTTGAAAATGCGGGAGGGAGCCATCGGGAGTTAACCACCTTGGACGGCAGTGACAATCTCGATTTCGTCATGGATTTCCAGAAGCGTACGAGACCATTGGCTACGCGGCACGATGCCGGAATTTCTGGCCACTGCTACCCCCAGCCTTCCGCCATCGATCGGCTGGCCGGTGGGCAATAGCTCGCGGCCGGTTATCTCGGTTACCAATGCCGAAAGCGTGGTCCCGGTGAGCAGCGGGCGGGCAGCTCCATTGAGTTGGATGGTGCTCATGCAGACTCCTGATGTTGGCGAGCGGGTGAGAATCGGTCGGGACGGAAGTGCTCGAGAGCAGGATCCCGTACACCCGCCAAGAGTTCGGTGATGATGCGGGCTGCAATGGGAGCCAGCAGCACCCCGTGGCGAAAGAACCCGGTGGCGATGAGCAGTCCCGGAAGTACTGTTCCGTTTGCAGCTGCGACACGTCCCAAGAGGGGTGCGTTATCCGGTGTTCCCGGGCGCGCACGCGCAGTGACTTCGCATAATTCGAGCTCATGCACCGCCGGCAGTAGCACCTGGGCATCGCGCAATAGTTGGTGCACGCCACCGGCGCTGGCACCGGCATTTGTGTCCTCGCGGGAGGTGGCCCCGATGACCACGGTGTGATCGTTGCGCGGCACCACGTACACCGGCAGGCCACGGACCACCCCGCGCACGGTGGCCGTGGTCAAAGGACGCAGGTGTTCGGGAACGCGCAGGCGCAAAATGTCACCGTGGACCGGGCGCAGGGGAAGAACCAGGTGCTGCGGTAGTCCGCCCAGTTCAAGAGCGCCCAAACCATTAGCCACAACAACCTCCGGAGCCCGTATTTCGCCTCCGTCATCCAGCAATATCCCCGTGACTGGCGATGCGGTATCGGTGGGGTCCTGGTGCAGCAGTTCGCGGGCGCGCGCCCTTATCAGGACGTCCTGTGCGCAGCGCCCTTCCCGCTGTGCGGCGACATCGAGAACCTGCTTCTGGATAGCCGCGGCCGCCAAACGAGGATCAACTTGATGATCCAGCTTTAGTAAATGCGCCGAGGCGATATTCGGGGCCAGCAGCGGTTCCATGGTGCGAGCCTCACGAATACTGATCCGTGTGGCCTCAAGACCTAGACGCAGCCGGGCCTGCTGAAGATCCTCCAGGGCTGTACGGTCCGCGGCATCAGCACCCAACATCAGTGTGGGCGTGGCGCGGAAGCCGATGTCCATACCCGTCTCGGCAGTAATACGCGTGGCAAATTCTGGCCATCTAGCGGCGGAAGCCAGGGTGAGGGCCAGTAGTTGCTCTTCTTGATAATGCAACTCACTGATGGGTGCCAGCATGCCGGCAGCGGCAAACGTTGCCCCGGTGGCGGGTTCTGGGTCAATGAGCGTGATGCGATGACCCGCACGCTGCGCTTCGAGGGCAATGCTCAGGCCAATGATTCCGCCGCCAATGACGGCAACGTCGCTACAAATGGGGTCGGGCACGGTGCACGACATTATTGTCTCCTTCCCTACGCCGGTATGAGCCGGATCAGGTTCCACGCCACCTTGATAATTCGGTGACGCCTATCGGTCGGCGCAATCGGCGCCCTCTCAGCCAGCTTTCCTGGCTCCCGCGGTACTGAACTAGTCTATGAGACATGAGCCAGATCACCGCGCAAGATGAAGCAACACCCGACTTATCCGCAGCAACGATTTCCGCCGCCCGCCTATATGTCTGCACCGATGCCCGCAGCGAGCGTGGGGATTTTGCCGAGTTCATCACCGCCGCCTACGCCGGCGGTGTGGATATCATCCAGTTACGCGATAAGAGCATTGATGCTGCCCACGAGCTTGAATTGCTGGGAGTGCTGAGGGAGGTCGCCGCGAAGTTCGGCAAGCCGTTCTCGGTGAATGATCGCGCCGATTTGGCCATGCTCTCAGGCGCTCCGGTATTCCATGTGGGCCAAACCGATCTTCCTTTGCCCAGTGTTAGGTCGTTGCTCGGACACGAGGTCGTTCTTGGCCTCTCCAGTCACGACCCGGGACAAATCACCGCCGCCGCAGCTAACCCGGATACCGATTACTTCTGCGTCGGACCGCTCTGGGCCACACCGACCAAGCCAGGTCGCGCGGCCGTGGGACTAGAAATGGTGGAACACGCCGCATCTCTGAAAACGTCCAAGCCGTGGTTTGCCATTGGAGGGATCGACCTCTCAAATGTTGATCAGGTGGTTGCTGCCGGTGCCTCGCGCATTGTGGTGGTGCGCGCGATCACCGATGCGGATGACCCTGCCGCGGCTGCCCAGGCACTACTTTCGAGGTTGCCAGAAATCGGCTAAGCGGCAGGGTCACCGGACCCCAGATGCGCCGGATTCCTCACGAATTGGCCGTTCCTCACCGCATTGAACCTGAGGCCAAGAGACGGTAGCCCGGGCAGAACATGGCACCTCAAGAGACCTTCCTTGACAAAATATCTGAGTCTACTCATAATTGAGTATGATCGGTTGGGTGGAAGGTGGAGTCCTCCGTGCACAATTCACACGAGGCAGAAGGTCAAGAGTTGCTATGACGATGTCACCACATGAAGAGGAATCCACCTCGATGCGGTTCGTGGCGGCGCCAACCCGGACCATCACCGCCGCGGGTGCACACTTCGTGTACCGAGAGCTCGGCGATGAAATTGATCGTGAGGTGCCGCTAGTGGCACTGACACATCTTGGTGCAAACCTCGACAGCTGGGACCCGGAACTTATCGACGCGCTCGCCACCCAACGCCGGGTGATCCTGATCGGGTATCGAGGAGTTGGCTCGTCCAGCGGGACCCCGCGGGACCGGTTCGATCAGATGGCACAGGACGCGATCGCTGCCATCCGCGCTCTGGGCCTAACCCGGGTTGACCTGTTCGGATTGTCGATGGGCGGCATGGTCGTTCAAGAGGTTCTCCGGCTTGCTCCGGATCTGGTGGACCGGGTCATTCTCGCCGGGACCGGCCCTCAGGGCGGCCCCGGATTGACCCGGATGACGGGTACCTTTGTGCGCGGAATTCTGCGCGGGGCTGCGAGCCTCACGAACCCGACGACGCTGCTCTTCTTCACCCGAAGCGACAACGCCAAGCACGCGGCGAGGGCGTACCAAGCACGGCTCAAGCTACGCCGTATCGGTAGGGATAAGCCGGTGCGACCCGGCGTCCTGGTGGCACAGCTACGTGCGGTCAAACGGTGGGGCAGCAACCGAATCCCCCCTCTGGGCCCAAGTTCCCAAGACCGGTGCTGATCCTGCACGGCGATTCCGACCGCATGGTCAGCGTCGGGAACGCCGATGCCCTGCTGCGGTCATTCCCCCAGGCCCAGCTGCAGGTTTTTCCGGACTCCGGTCACGGCGTCGCATTCCAGAATCGACAGTCCATCACCGGCACCGTCAATCAATTCCTCCGCCGCTAAACACGGCGCCTTCACCAACGCCAAGACACTGACATCAAGGAGATAGATTCGTGCGAGCATTCACCATAAACAAGTACAAAGCGCCCCTACGCGAGGCCAACATCCAGGAGCCCACCGTGGGCGAACGGGACGTGTTGGTGCAGATTCTCGCGGCCGGCGTCAACCAGCTTGATGAGAAAATCCGGGACGGGGAGTTCAAGACGATCCTGCCCTACAAGACCCCGCTTACCCTCGGCCACGACGTCGCGGGCACCGTCCTGAGCGTCGGCTCACAGGTCCGCGGCTTCAAGGCCGGCGATACGGTGTTCGCCAGGCCGCGGGATCACCGGATCGGGACCTTCGCCGAACGCATCGCGATCGACGAGGCAGACGTAGCTCTCGCGCCGACCACGATTGATGCCATCGAGGCAGCGTCCCTGCCGCTGGTGGCACTGACGGCCTGGCAGGCGCTGGTGGTCAGGGGAAATGTGCAGCCCGGCCAGAAGGTCCTGATCCATGCCGGTGCCGGCGGCGTCGGATCAATCACCATCCAGCTAGCCAAACACCTCGGCGCCCACGTGGCCACCACCTCGTCGGCCAAGAACGCCGACTTTGTCCGTGGACTCGGAGCGGACGACGTCATCGACTACCGTACCCAGGACTTCGAAAAGGAGCTCTCCGGGTACGACCTGGTGCTGGACAGCCTCGGCGGGGAGAACTTGGAGAAATCCTTGCGGATCCTCCGCCCGGGCGGGAAAGCGATCGGGATCTCCGGCCCACCGGACCCTGACTTCGCCCGCAAGGCCGGCATGAATCCGGTGCTCCGTTTGGCGATCACCGCGCTGAGCGCCAAGATCCGCAAGCAGGCCAAGAAGCTCGGTGTGAGCTACGAGTTCCTCTTCATGGACTCCAGCGGCGACCAGCTGCGCGAGATCGCGGCCCTCGTCGATAGTGGCGTGCTGCGACCGGTCGTGGGAAAGACCTTCCCCTTCGAGCAGGCTCCGCAGGCCCTCGAGGCACTGGCCAAGGGTGGCATCCGCGGCAAGGCCGTCATCACCGGCGCCTGACCCGAAGCACGTCGCGGACCAGCAGCATTCCGCAAGTCCCAACCGAGAAGGAGCAATTATCGTGACCACCACCAACGATCCAGTCATCACCGCATACGCCCAGGCCCCCACCAAGTCCATCACCGCGCGAGGCATCAGCTTTGCCTACCGCGAGCTTGGCCCCAAGGGTGGCATCCCCGTCGTATTCTTCGTGCACCTCGCCGCGACCCTGGACAACTGGGATCCGCGCATCGTCGACGCCATCGCGCAGGGCCGCCACGTCATCACCTTCGACCAGCAGGGCGTCGGGGCCTCCTCCGGAACGGTTCCCGACACCCTCGAGGCCGCCGCCGACGACGCCTATGCATTCATCAGCGCGCTCGGGTTCGAGAAGATCGACGCGTTCACCTTCTCCGTGGGTGGCTTCATCGCCCAAGACCTAGTCGTTAAACACCCCGAGCTCATCCGCAAGCTAGTGCTCACCGGCACCGGACCCCGCGGCGGCAAGAACATCGACAAGGTCGTGGCTGTGACCTACTGGGACATCCTGCGGGCAACGCTGACCCGTTCCGATCCCAAGGAGTTCCTCTTCTTCGACCGCGACAAGGTGGGCAAGAAGGCGGGCAAGGCCTTTGTGGATCGTCTCACGGAGCGTACCGCGGACCGCGACAAGGCCATCACCACCGCGGCCTTGCGCACCCAGCTCAAGGCCATCGTGAGCTACGGCCGCTCGGCGCCCTCGGACCTGTCGGTATTCACCGGGCCGACGCTGATCGCCAACGGCGACAATGACCGGATGGTTCCCTCCATCCTCTCCGCTGACCTGCACCAGCGCATCAAGGGTTCGGAGCTGATCATCTACCCAAATTCCGGGCACGGTGGCATCTTCCAATACTGGGAGAAGTTCGCCCCGGTTGCCGCGGAGTTCCTCGCCGAGTAATCCCCCGCAAGCGCATCAAACGAACGGAAGGCATGATCATGAGCGAAAGCATCAGCACCGCACCAGAGGTAACGAAGCGCTTCACCTCCTCCATCCTGTTATGGATGCGCACCGATCAACCGCGCCAGACGGGCATGGGTTATTGGAAGGGCCCGCATTCGGGCATTATCGCCAACACACCGGGTTTGACGGAGTATCGCCAGATCCACCTCGCCGAGGCCAACCCCGGCCGATGGCCGGCGCACGACACCCTGGAAACCGCGATTCCGGCCGAGCGCAAAATCGACGGCATCGCCGAAGTCACTTTCGAGAACGTGCTCTCCCCGCTGGCCGGCCGCAAGCAGACGGCGCTGGCGTTCGAGGACGAGGTCAACGTGTTCCGCCGTACCCTGCTGTACGCCGGGCCCCCAAATTCATCGCGCTGGTACGACGTCGCACCCGGCTCGCAGCCCGGATCACGTGCCGTCCTCTACCTTCGCCGCAGGGAGGGTGTCGGCACGCTGGAATTTCACCGATTTGTCAAGAAGGTTCTGGTGCCCGCACTGGTAGACACCGGGGTATTGCGAGAACTTCGGACGCAGGTGTTCCTGCCCTGGAGCGAGAAGCTCTGGGACACCCCGAACGTTGCCCATGACAACCCCGACGGGCAGCAGCTGCACGCCTCGGTCATCCTCGGGTTTGCCGATAACGGTGCTCGCGACGCATTTTTCACCGGCAGTCTGGCCGCACGACTCACCGAACTTATCGTCCCGATGGCTTCGGCGATCCACGCGTATGACGTGGATGCGACCCTGCGATACGTGAAGAACGGACAGATTCTGCCCCACGCCGAGGTCTGAGCGGCTAGCGTTCTAGTGATAGTAGAAAAGAGGTGAGGCCTCTGGCCCGGCAGGTCCATTGGATCCGCCGGGCCAGAAGCCTCGTCATTTGATGACCTGCTACCGGATCAGCGAGGCAGGATTGCCGCAAGCTGCGTGCGGATCTGCGCAAGAATCTCTTGCGTGCTCGCACTGGCATTCACGCTTGTCGCCAGAACCAGGAACATGATTGCCGAGGCCACCCCTGCCAGTGTTGCTGCCGCCGGTGCCGAGATCTGGGCTCGCTCAACAAGGATCTCGGCGACGGCCTCCTGGGTTTGCGCGACGATGGACAGGGCTTCGGCGTGGTGTGGTTCGGCGGGGTCTCCAAAGACCATCTCCCGCAGGTACGTGCGGCCATTCTCGACTTGAACCCGGTTGCAGTCCACAACTTCTGCAATGAGGGCCAGCACCCCGTCAAGGGCGCTTTGCGCGTCGGTGGCCGCCGCGCGCCCGCGCTCCAGCGCTGCGGCGTAGTGGATGTTCTGTACCAGCAGCAGCAGCTCGCCCTTGGTCCTGGCATAGAGGAACAGGGTGCCGGTGCCGATATCCGCGGCATCGGCGATCTGCTGGGTAGTGACTTCGTCGACGCCGTACTCGGCGAACAACTGACTGGCGGCCGCGGTGATGCGCTCGAGCTTGGCCTGCTTGTTCCGCTCGCGTCGACCGAGGGGCTGGGGCTCGACTGGCATCGGGGGTTCCTCCTGGAATAAACTATGACTAGACTCAGTTTTGATTATAGTCACTGTTGTTTGGGCTCGGAAATATCTCTACTCATTCTCCCACGATGGTGCGAGACCACCGGGTCTCGCGCCGGAAACGGTGCCTCTCCACTGAGTTGCAAAGGAAACCCTCCATATGACGTCCCCTTCCCTGTGGCAGCCGTTCACTCTCGGCCGGATTGAACTGCCCCATCGCCTGGCCCTGGCACCCATGACCCGCAACCGCTCAAACGCCGATGGCACGCCCGGTGAGCACGTGGCGGCCTACTACGCCCAGCGCGCATCACTGGGCCTGGTGATCAGCGAGGGAACCCAGCCCTCCGCGGACGGCCAGGGCTACTTCAACACGCCCGGCATCTACACCCCCGAACACATCGAGGCCTGGCGGAACGTCGCCGACGCGGTGCATGAGAAGGGTGGGCACCTGTTCATCCAGCTGATGCATGTCGGCCGAATCTCTCACCCGGAGAACACCGAGCACCACCGCCAGTCAGTCGCCCCGTCGGCGATCTCCGCCGAGCAGGAGATCTACACCGCCACGGGGCCGAAGCAAACGCCCTCCCCGCGCGAACTGAGCATCGAAGAGATCAAGGAAGTCATCGGCGAGTTCCGGCACGCCGCGGCCGCGGCCATCGCCGCAGGAGCGGACGGGGTGGAAATTCACGCCGCCAACGGCTACCTGCTGCACCAGTTTCTGGCCCCGAATGCCAATGAGCGCACCGACGAATATGGCGGATCGGTTCAGAACCGCTCCCGCTTTGTCGTCGAGGTCGCACGGGCCGTGGCGGAGGAAATCGGCGCGGAGCGCACCGGCATCCGCATCTCCCCCGCCTTCCCACTCGGCGGTCTCAACGAGGGTGACGCCGCGGCGGTGCACGCCCAGTACCAGCATCTGGTGGGCGAGCTCGCCACGCTGAACCTGGTCTACCTGCACGTCCACCACCTGGGTGACGACCTCTTGCTACGCTCCTTGCGCGACGTCTGGCCCACCGCGGTACTCGTGGTCCGCTACGGCCGCGATCGCGACTCGATTGCCGCCGACATCGACGCGGGCCTGGCAGACATTGCCCCGTTGGGGCGCTTCGCCCTCGCCAACCCGGACGTTGTTGAGCGGCTGCGCACCGATGCGCCGCTCAACGACCTCGACCCGAGAACGCTCTACACCGGAGGGGCCAACGGCTACATCGATTACCCGGTCCTCGCCTAGGTCTGATACCACCACACCACCGGGCGCCGCTGTGCGGATTCGCCCGAACATCAACGTCCTAGAGCAAAGGAAACACCCATCATGACTTCATTAAGTGGCGCCATCGTCCTCGTCACCGGCGCGAACGGGGGAATCGGCGGGCACTTTGTTCGCGAAGCCCTCGCCCGCGGCGCAGCCAAGGTGTACGCTTCGGCCCGCACACCACAAGAATGGGACGACGCACGTGTCGTGCCCCTGCGCCTCGACGTGACCGATCCGGTCTCCATCGCGGCCGCCGTTGAGGCCGCGGCCGATACGACGGTGTTGATCAACAACGCCGGGGCAGGTGTGTCCTCCCCCGGCATCCTCACCCAAAGTGATGAGGAAATCCGGCGCAACGTCGAAACCAACTTCCTCGGCCCGCTCTTCCTCACCCGTGCCTTCGCACCCGTGCTGAGCACGAAGGCAGGTGACACGGCGATCATCAACATCCACTCGGCCCTCGCCTGGTACGCCACGGTCGGGATTTACTCGGCCACCAAGGCCGCCCTGTGGTCGGCGACGAACTCGCTGCGGCTCGAACTTCAGCCCGCGGGTGTCCAAGTCGTCGGTGTGCATGTCGGTTGGGTCGATACCCCCATGGCCGCCGGCACCACCGATCCGAAGCTGGATCCCGCGGTCCTGGTGAGCAAGGTCTTTGATGCGACCGAGGCGGGCAAGTACGAAGTTCTCGCCGATGACACCTCCGTGCAGCTCAAGGCCGCACTTTCGGCTCCATTGGAGGCTCTCTACACGCAGCTCAGCACCGCGGAGTAGGTATTCCGGTACGGATGCCGGCGCTTTTACGAGCGTCGGCATCCCGGCCGCTCCGGGCCGACCCCAAGGTCAAGCAGTTTTCAAGAAGCTCA
This sequence comes from Paeniglutamicibacter sp. Y32M11, assembly GCF_019285735.1. Classification (GTDB taxonomy): domain Bacteria; phylum Actinomycetota; class Actinomycetes; order Actinomycetales; family Micrococcaceae; genus Paeniglutamicibacter. The sequence continues at coordinate 4,137,351 of NZ_CP079107.1, forward strand.
CTTCACGGTGCTGGCGCTAGTGTAGGCATCGGGAGTTTCGGCGACGCGGGACCCGCAGCAGATGGAGAGACGATGACCAGCCAGAGTACAAGCAACGCAGCAGCGGTGCACGCCGCCGACAGCCACGAGGTCATCCGCGTGCGCGGGGCGAGGGTGAACAACCTCAAGGACATTAGCGTCGAGATCCCGAAACGGCGCCTCACGGTGTTCACCGGGGTTTCGGGCTCCGGGAAATCCTCGCTGGTCTTCGGTACCATCGCCGCCGAGTCCCAGCGCATGATTAACGAGACCTACTCCGCGTTTGTGCAGGGCTTCATGCCCACCTTGGCCCGTCCCGAGGTAGATACCCTGGAGGGCCTGACCACAGCAATACTGGTGGATCAGGAACGCTTGGGTGCAAACCCGCGTTCCACCGTTGGCACGGTCACCGATGCCAATGCCATGCTGCGCATCGTCTTTTCCCGCCTCGCCCAACCGCACATCGGCTCGCCGCAGGCCTACTCCTTTAACGTCCCCTCGGTCTCCGGCGCGGGCGCCGTCACCATCGAAAAGGGCGGGAAGAAGATCAAGGAGCGACGCTCCTTCTCCATTACCGGTGGCATGTGCCCCGAGTGTGAGGGCCGCGGCAAGGTTAATGACTTTGACCTCACGGCACTGTTTGATGCGGAAAAGTCCCTCTCCGAGGGTGCCTTGACCATCCCCGGGTACTCGATGGACGGCTGGTACGGCCGGATTTTTGCCGGTTCCGGCTACTTTGACATGGACAAGAAACTTGGCACCTTCTCCCAGCAGGAACTTGATGATCTGCTCTACCGCGAGCCGACCAAGATCAAGGTTGAGGGCATCAACCTCACCTATGAGGGCATCATTCCCAAGATGCAGAAGTCATTCCTGGCCAAAGACGTTGAGGCCATGCAGCCACACATCCGCGCCTTCGTCGAGCGCGCCATCACCTTCACCAATTGCCCCGAGTGCGAGGGCACTCGGCTGGCCGAGCACGCCCGAAACTCCACGATCGATGGCAAGTCCATCGCCGATGCCTGCTCGATGCAGATCAGTGATCTGGCCGTTTGGGTGCGCTCGCTCAAGGAAGCCTCGGTGGCCCCACTGTTGGAGGCGCTGAGTGATACCCTCGATTCCTTTGTCGACATCGGGTTGGGCTACCTCTCGCTGGAGCGTCCCTCCGGCACACTCTCCGGTGGCGAGGCGCAACGGACCAAGATGATCCGGCATCTGGGTTCCTCGCTGACGGATGTCACCTACGTTTTTGACGAGCCCACCATTGGATTACACCCGCACGACATCGACAAGATGAACGAGCTGCTGCTGGCCCTACGCGATAAGGGCAATACCGTGTTGGTGGTTGAGCACAAGCCCGAGGCCATTAACATCGCCGACCACGTGGTTGATTTGGGGCCAAGGGCCGGTGCCGGGGGCGGGCAGATCATGTTTGAGGGCACGGTTGCCGACCTGCGTGCTTCCGACACCATCACCGGGCATCATCTGGATGATCGCACCACATTAAAGGACGCGCCCCGCCCCTGGACCCAGGCGCTTGAGGTCCGCGGAGCAAGTACCAACAACCTCAAAAACGTGGATGTCGATATCCCGCTGGGGGTACTCACGGTGCTCACGGGTGTTGCCGGCTCCGGAAAGAGCTCGCTGATCCGTGGCTCGGTGGCCGGACGTGAGGGTATTATCAGCGTTGATCAGGGTGCCATCAAGGGCTCGCGGCGTTCCAACCCGGCCACCTACACCGGGCTGCTGGAACCGATTCGCAAGGCGTTTGCGAAGACCAACGGTGTGAAGCCGGCGCTTTTCAGCGCAAATTCGGAGGGTGCCTGCCCCACCTGCAACGGTGCCGGTGTCATCTACACCGACCTGGGCATGATGGCGGGGGTCTCCAGCACCTGCGAGGAGTGCGACGGCAAGCGTTTTGATGCGATGGTGCTCGAGTACAAGCTCGGCGACAAGGACATTTCCGAGGTATTGGCGATGTCAGTGGATAACGCCCTGGTCTTCTTCACTGACGGCGAGGCCAAGCTGCCGGCCGCGCACAAGATTCTTTCTCGACTTTCGGACGTGGGGCTGGGTTACATCAGTCTGGGCCAACCGCTGACAACACTCTCCGGCGGTGAACGTCAGCGCCTCAAGCTCGCCACCCACATGGGTGAAAAGGGCGGCATCTACATTCTTGACGAGCCGACCACCGGCCTGCATCTGGCCGATGTTCAGCAGCTACTGGGTCTGCTTGACCGTTTGGTGGAGTCGGGAAAGTCGGTCATCGTGATCGAGCACCACCAAGCAGTCATGGCCCACGCGGATTGGATCATCGATTTGGGTCCGGGCGCCGGCCATGAGGGTGGTTCCATCGTTTTTGAAGGAACGCCAGCGCGCTTGGTGTCGGAGGCTTCCACGCTGACCGGCAAGCACCTGGCCGCCTACATCGGCGACTAGTACCCCTTCTGCCTATTCTGGCGGCGCATCCGACCCTCGGGTCGGATGCGCCTTTTTGGCGTCAGCGGGTTTCAGCTGGCGGCGGTTGAAATGACCTCATCGGGTGCCGGAGTGCCGGCAACTTCGTGGGCACGCAAGACGATGCGGGCGCGCTCGCGCTTCATCTTCTGGCGCGGGTCACGGTGCGGTAGGAGGTCCGCCGGGCCGAAGATCGAAAACCCGAGGTACTGTAGCCGCCAGAAAAATCTGTAGCTCAGGCTCAGTCCGGTGATGTCTTCGACAATGGGCAAGCTCTTGTCACTCATTCTGAACGCGTCACTTTCTCTGGGATTCCTCAACGGCTGCTGACGAAGTCGGATGTTCGGCGGAGCACGTCCGCCTTATTAGATTGTAGGCCAATGATTGGTGCACCAACTAAATGACTAGTCAAGAGCATCGTCAAATCGGTGTTTTTTAGTGGGGTGCGTTCGCGGCCGCGGCGATGACCTTTTTCATGGTTCGATGAAGAAGGGCCAGCTCGTCGGCGTCCATATCCAACCGGCGCATCATTTCCTTGGGAATCTCCAAGGCCTGAACCCGAGCCTCCCGGCCCTTTGGTGTCAGCACGATCTCCAGCGTCCGCTCATCGCTCACACTGCGGCTGCGCTGCACAAAGCCCAACGCCTCAATGCGCTTCACCAGTGGAGATAGGGTTCCGGGATCCAGCTGCAGGAGGTTACTCAGCTCCTTGATCGACAGCGGCTCGTGCTCCCACAGGGTCAGCATGACCAGGTATTGCGGATGGGTTAGTCCCAACGGCTCAAGAACCGGGCGGTAGGCGGCAATCACACTGCGTGATGCCAAAGACAGCGCAAAACACACCTGATTCTCTAGCGCCAGCGGATCAACCAGAGGCTTTTCACTCACTTTGTTCCCTGCTCTTGGTGTACTCATCGTCCTGACCATCATATGTACCGGCATCACGAGCTGCGGCACCGGGGGCACAGTGCCACAGCTCGCTGGGCTCCCGGTGCCAGTGACCTCGAGAGCTCTCAAGAAACTGCCGCACGCCGCGCCCACAGAAGCTTGATGCACGTACGGCACCTCTACTCGGAACTCTGCCTGCTCTCGGCTTCACCGTTTTCACCTCATGCTGACAAGGCACAATGCGCATTTTCGTACTTGTCTCCCAGTTGTCGCCTCCCGTTAACCTAAATGCGGTCCGATGGTTGATTAGCGCCGATAGCGTCTTTGGTTGTGAGCACGAACAGCAAAGCAAAGACCCTAGTAATCATCCCGGCACGGGGTGGTTCCAAAGGGATCCCGCTTAAAAACCTGCGCAGGATCGGCGGCCAAACCTTGTTGGCACGGGCCATCGAATCCGCGTTTGCCACGCCGTCAGTTCTCGACGTCGTAGTCAGCACGGATCACCCGGAAATCAAGGCAGAAGCCCTGGCACATGGTGCAACGGTCATTGACCGCCCGGCAGAAATCGCCGGTGACACAGCAAGCAGCGAATCGGTACTGTTGCACGCCCTGGGCACGCTGGACGTACTCCCGCAAATTACCGTCTTCATCCAATGCACCTCGCCGGTCATCGACCCGGCAGACCTGCAGGACGCCATCACCACGGTTGCCAGCGGAGCAGCGGACGTCAGCTTCGCAGCGGTCCCGGATCACGGGTTCCACTGGAGCTGCGACGAGACGGGCGCGGCCCATGCCAGCGGACACGACGCCGCACGGCGACCACGTCGGCAGGACCGCGAACCACGTTTCCGCGAAACCGGCGCGTTCTACGTCATGGACACCGCAGGTTTCCTCGAAGCCGAACATCGATTCTTTGGTTCCTTGGCCCTGGCCCGGGTTCCGGAAGAACACGGAATCGACATTGATTCCGAGGCCGATCTTGAACTGGCGCAATGGCGCATGAGCCACAGCGAACAGGCCACAAGCATCGACGTTGACGCACTCGTCACAGACTTTGATGGCGTCCATACCGAGGACACCGCGTATCTCAGCCAAGACGGTACCGAATCGGTGCGTGTCTCGCGCTCCGACGGAATGGGTGTTTCGCTGCTGAAAAAAGCCGGCATCCAGCTGCTGATCCTCTCCTCGGAAACCAACCCCGTTGTCACCGCTCGCGGAGCCAAGCTCGGCGTGGAGGTAGCCCAGTCGGTGGGCGACAAGGCAGCGGTACTGGCGAGATGGATGAGCGAGCGTGGACTAGATCCGGCACGTGTCGCCTACCTCGGCAACGACGTTAATGATCTAGCAGCCATGAGCATTATCGGCTGGCCATTGACCGTGGCGGACGCCAGAGAATCGGTGCATGCAGCATCCCGTCACCGATTGGCCCGCAATGGTGGCCATGGTGCAGTCCGGGAGGCAGCCGAGCTCATCTTGGCAGGCATCAACCTACCCGCAGACGCGGCCACCACACCCGTCCCAGCACTGGTCCATTAGGACCCCCAAAAACTTTCCACCAATCCTCCCCGGTACCCCACACAAAATTAATCCCCGACGGTACCGGAAATCCACGAAAGGCAAGTCCCATGACTATCTCCACCACCGAAACCGCACCCGTCGCCATTGGCGATCAGCTCCTGGGCGCTGGCCAGGCCGTCTACGTCATCGGCGAGATTGGCATCAACCACAACGGTGACCTGGAGATTGCAAAGCAGCTCATCGACGTTTCCGCCAAGGCCGGCGCCAACGCGGTGAAGTTCCAGAAGCGCACCCCGGACATCTCCACCCCGATGGACATGCGTGACAAGATCCGCTCCACCCCGTGGGGCGACATGACCTACCTGGACTACCGCTACCGCGTCGAATTTGATGCAGCACAGTACAAGGAACTGATCCGCTACGCCGCGGCACAGGGCCTGCACGCCTTCGCTTCCCCGTGGGACGTGCCCTCGGTCGAGTTCATGGAAGAACAGGGTGCCGTCACCCACAAGGTCGCCTCGGCCTCGGTCACCGACATTGAACTGCTCAAGGCACTGGCAGAAACCGGCAAGCCGATCATCCTCTCCACGGGTATGTCCACCATCGAGCAGATCGATAAGGCCGTGGAGACCCTTGGCACCTCGAACCTGGTCATCATGCACGCAACCTCCACCTACCCGTTGCCTCCCGAAGAAGCCAACCTGCGCATGATCACCACGCTGCAGGAACGCTACCAGGTGCCGATCGGTTACTCGGGTCACGAGCGCGGTCTGCAGATCTCGCTGGCAGCGGTCGCCCTGGGCGCCGTCACCGTCGAACGCCACATCACCCTGGACCGCACCATGTGGGGCTCGGATCAGGCTTCCTCGCTGGAACCCAAGGGCTTCGAAGCATTGACCCGCGACATCCGCATCCTCGAAGATGCTATGGGCGATGGCGTCAAGCGCGTCTTCCCGGGCGAGCTGGCTCCGCTGTCCCGCCTGCGTCGCGTGGATGCCTAGTCACCTCCGGTAATACAGCGTTTTATCACCGTGGGGTGTCCGCATATTGCGGGCGCCCCAGCGGCATGATGTGGCACTTTCTGCCATAACTACGATTCCCCCAAACCTAAGGACCACCTCCACTTCCCATGTCCACAGCAACGGAACAACCCTTAACCCGCACGCGCGTCCCCGGCCGCATCAGCGTCATCATTCCGGCGATGAACCAGCAGGATTACATCGGCGACGCACTGGCGTCCCTGGCCCGCCAGCAATTGGGTGAAAGGGAACTGGAAGTCCTCGTTGTTGACGACGCCTCCACCGACGCGACGGCCGCTATCACCGCCGAATTTTCCGCCCGAATTCCCGGTCTGAAGGTCATCACGCACCCGGTCAACCGTGGAGTCTCTGCGGCAAGGAATAGCGGGTTGGAAAACGCCAGCGGAGAATTTGTGGTGTTCCTGGATCCCGATGATTGGTTTGCCCCCACTCATCTGGCCCAGCTGGCCGACGGGCTCCAGGAGCTTGGCGTCGACTTTGTGCGCTGTGACCACGTGCGCGTGACGGGCGGGAATCGTGCGGTGCACCGGGCGCCGCAGGTGAATCGACACCAGGCACTGGATCCGGGAGATGACATTAATCCGATCCATACCTCATCGATGATTGACTACCCCTTTGTCTGGGCAGGAATGTACCGTGGGTCCATGCTGGAGACGGCCGCACCGCGCTTCGACGAAGCGCTGCGGACCTGTGAAGACCGGGCCTGGATGTGGGAACTGAGTCTGAATGCCACGAACTACGCGATCATCAATGCTCCGGGCGTTTTTTACCGCCGCGGCCTGCCCGGGTCCCTCACCCAGGTCTTTGATGAGCGTCAGCTCGATTTTATTGATGCGTACACGCAGATCTTGGACCTCACACTGAGCAAGGAAAAGCACCAGGTTCATGCACCCAAGGCACTGCGTCAGTTCATGGCCGTCTCCTGTCACCACCTCAAGCGTTCGGGCGAATTCCCCGCCGAACTGCGCGCCCTGCTGCGCACCCGGCTTGCCGAGCGCCTAGCTCAGATCCCTGCCCCGCTATTAGTTGACGCGTTGGAACTACTTGATGCCCCGCGCCGGAAGATGCTCAGCGCGCTGTATGACCCAGCGGCGAAGAAGGACTCCAAATGATCGCGCTCATCCAGGCCTCCACCTACTTCCAGGTAGTTTCTCTGGCCGCCATGGCTGATGCCGGACTTCTGCCGCCAGCCGATCGCCGCATCTTGGTGCTGGCCAACGGTAGCCAAATGCCGGAGATCACCACGGCGCTACCCGATTACCCGGGATTCGCTGCCCTGGCTGCCCGCTTCGACGGGGTAGTTGACCTGGCCGAACTGCTCTGGCCGCGCCGCTGTGGACAGTTCAACCCACGAGGCGAAGAACTTGCGCTCTTTGAAAAGCTCCTGCGCCACCGGTGGCACCTTGGCAGCGAGCAGGTGTCCCTGGTGCTCGAATCTATCCAGGTCAACCCCGCCCAGGCGCTGGCACGAATATTCTTCGACGCACCGATTTCCGTGCACTCCGACGGACTGATGTCCTACGGCCCCACCCGCAACAGGCTGCCGCTGCACATGCTCCAGCGACTGCGCGAGACCATCCACATCGACCTGGTCCCGGGCCTTGAACCCATGCTGCTGCTCGAACACCCCGTGCAACGTAAGGTCCTGAAGCTCGAGTCGCTCGCGGCAATCTTTGCCGAACTGGCAGCCGCCGTCGACCCGGCCAGCCTCCACCTGCCCCAGGACGGCGCCCTGGTGGTGGGCCAGTACCTGGGCTCGCTGGGCATCCTTGATACGGCCAAGGAACTCGAGCTGCACCAAGACATGCTGCTGGCCGCCCGGGACGCCGGTGCGCGCTCCGTGGTGTTCAAACCGCACCCGAGCTCGGGTCCCACCGCCGCACTGCAGCTGCGAGCCCGCGCCGAATCCCTCGGCCTGGACTTCCAGATCCTGCAGACGGATCTGTTGGCGGAAACCGTCATCACGCTCATGAAGCCGCTGGTGGTCATCTCCTGCTTCTCCACGGCCTTGCTCAGCGCCAAGAACATGCTCGGCGTCCCGGTGATCGCCGTGGGCACCAGCGAGCTATTACAGGAGCTCAGCCCGTATCAAAACAGCAACCGGATCCCGCTGTCGATCGTGCACGCCCAACTGGTTCAGGGCATCAGTTCTCCCGCCAGCGATTCGGTGGACGAGCTCACGCCATTGCTGCGCGCTGTCGCCTACTGCATGCAATACCAGAACCTGCCGGAATTGCGCGATGAGGCCGCCGAATTCCTCTCCGTGAACTACCTGCGTTTCGAGCAGCACTTTAAGCGCCGGCGCATTGCCGCCCTGGAGCTTCCTCCGTCGTGGGCCCACCCGCGGCGCAGCGGCAGGGTCATTCCCGGGGCCGCCTTCGGGCGCAAGATCCAGCGCCGTGTACTGCGGCTGTCCTCACGGTCGCTGGCCAAGGTGGCGCGCACCTTACAAGAGACCTCAACCCGTGTCTCCCGTTGAATCGCCGGTGGCTAGACCCCGCTTCGGCCATGCCGAGGTGTGGGTTGAATCGCCCCTGCAGTTACTCTCCGCCATTGAGGCGCACGGAGCGGGATTGTTGGGTACCACCAGCCGCATCCATCCGCGCGGGGGCACCACCACCCTTGACGCGACGCTGGAGACGCTGATCGCCCAGGCCCCGGCCGGGGTCGAATTCGCTCACGCGGCGCGGACCCCGCCAACGCCAGGATCCGTTGGCGCACGACGCTGGGTCACCGGAGATGCGTATTCTGGACGTGTACAGCGTGCACTGCTGGGCCCCATTGCCGTCAAGGAAGTGATGATCATCGACGACGGGTTGGCCACGCTGGGGCTGATCAAGGCCCTGGTCTCCGTGGACCCCACACCGCTGATCCGTCCGCGCTCGGCCTCAAGCCCCGCTCGCAAGGCCCTGGGGATCGCTTCCTGGTACCGGCTGCGCTCGCTGGCGCGAGCCGGCCGCCTGCTGGTCTTCACCGCGCTGCCGGTGGACCCGGTGGTGGCACGCAAGTTCCTTGCCTTGGGCGGACATCTGGAATCACATCGTTTCGAATGGCTCAGCACTCAGCCCGTCACCGAGCGCATCGCCGAACCCACCGTGGTGGTAGGTTCGGCCATGGCCGCCGACGGACTGATCCGCAAGGGGCCGTACTTAGAATGGCTGAAGTCTCTGACCCAGGACGGGCCCGTCGCCTATTTCCCGCACCGTCGAGAATCCCAGGATTTCTTGGACCGGCTTGGCGACCACGAGCTCATCGCGGTACGCCACCACACCATTCCCATCGAAATGCGACTACGGAACCTGCGCAGCGGCCAGGTGGTGCGGGCCTTACCCTCCACCGCGCTTCCGTCGCTACGCCTGCTGCTGGGCAGCGCCGGCGTCCGAATCATCGGTAAGCCGATCCCCGCTGCTTGGTGGCAGCCTTCCGCATCCCCCGAACTGCGCACACATCTTTCCTCGTCACTGGAGCTACTTACCCCATGAATACTCTCTCTTTTAGGCCCAGCATCGTGGCGGTCGCCGACTCCGATTCCTACTTGAAGCTGGCCTGCACCACACTCTCGGCCCTCGGCCCGGAATGGGATTGCCGCGTGGTGTTAGTCCGCACCCCCATCGCGCCCACCTCCGAGCAGGTGGCAGCCGCAACCTTTGGCACCAGCTTCGAGAATCAAAACATCGAGGTGGTCACCCGCTCGGCCCTGAACTTCGATTCGCTGCACGAGCACATCATCTTCGCCGCGGCCACGGGTCCGGTGGTCAGTGAGCTGTTCACCAAATTGCTGCGCTCCAAGGCAAATGCGGTGCGTCCCGCGGCACTCATTTCCGCGCTGCCGGGTGTCGCCTATCCCGCCACCACCAAGGGCTGGGGTTATCGACGCAGTGCCGACGCGTTTATCGTCCATTCCCATGCCGAGGCCCGTGAATTCTCCTTCCTTGCCGAACAGGAATCCGGGCATCGTCCAGATATTTTGGTGTCCAAACTGCCCTTCCTGAAAACCGCCGGGTTCCCGATTTCGCTCCAGGGTCCCATCACCACCGTGGTCTTTGCCGCGCAGGCGAAGGTTCCGGTTGAAATCAGCGAACGCACCTCAATCCTGCTGGCGCTGGATCGCATTAAATGCCTGAACCCGCAGGTGCGGGTCATCGTGAAGCTGCGTGCGCGGGCGGGGGAACCACAGACCCATGCCGAGGCGCATCCCTTCGACACTCTCTGGGCGTCGCTCGTGGCGGAGGGCAAGGTCGGTCAGGGGCATGTTGAGTTCCTCACCGGTGCCATGGACAAGGTGCTGGTCCCCGGATCCGCGCTGCTCACCGTCTCCTCCACCGCTGCACTCGAGGCGGTGGACCGTGGATTACCGGTGCTGGTACTCACCGATTTTGGTTTGAACGATCAAATGCTCAATTCGGTGTTTCGCGGTTCGGGGCTGTTGGGTACCTTAGATGACGCGAGTTTGTTGCGTTTCTCCTTCCCGAACCGGGCCTGGTTGCGGGAGAACTATTTCCACCGCCGTGGAACTGAGTTTGTTTCGGCCCTGAGCCACTACGCCCAACGTGCCCAAGACAACGCCCTGATCACCACAAATGAGCAATTGTCCATGCTTCGAGAGGTGGCATTGCGGCAGCGTATTCGCACCTCGCTGCCGCGTCCTGCGCTACAAGCACTGCTACGGATCAGGCACTGGTGGGTCGGTGCTCGGGGCACGAACCGCTGATTTTCGCTTTGACTTGTACCACCGTAGGGGCGTCTTGGGAATAAGCAAGCCGTTTTCTCACTTAGCATTGTAGATGTGCTGGACGGTGGGCCTTCCCCTGCCCAGAAGTTTTTGATTTTGAGGAGACAAGGTGTCGGAAAATCCGATTCGGGTTGCAATCGTTGGCGTAGGCAACTGCGCCACGTCATTGGTTCAAGGTGTTGAGTACTACCGTGACGCGGACCCGCAGGCCACAGTTCCCGGCCTGATGCACGTCCAGTTCGGCAAGTACCACGTCAATGACGTGCAGTTCGTGGCGGCTTTCGACGTGGACGAGAAGAAGGTCGGACTGGATCTGGCCGACGCCATCCACGCCTCCGAAAACAACACCATCAAGATCGCCGACGTCCCGACCTCGGGCATCATCGTGCAACGCGGCCACACCCTCGACGGTTTGGGCAAGTACTACCGCGAGACCATCACCGAGTCCTCCGCGGAGCCCGTGGACATGGTTGAGACGCTGAAGGCCGCACAGGTCGACGTCCTGGTCTGCTACCTGCCGGTCGGTTCGGATGCCGCCGCCAAATTCTACGCACAGGCCTGCATCGATGCAGGCGTGGCCTTCGTCAACGCCCTGCCGGTCTTCATTGCCGGTACCAAGGAATGGGCAGATAAGTTCACCGCTGCCGGTGTCCCGATCGTCGGCGACGACATCAAGTCCCAGATCGGTGCCACCATCACCCACCGTGTGATGGCCAAGCTCTTCGAAGACCGCGGCGTCACCCTGGACCGCACCTACCAGCTGAACGTCGGCGGCAACATGGACTTCAAGAACATGCTTGAGCGCGACCGTCTGGAATCCAAGAAGATCTCCAAGACCCAGGCCGTTACCTCCAACACCTCGGCCAAGCTTGAGGCCGACGACGTGCACATTGGCCCCTCGGACTACGTTGCCTGGCTTGATGACCGCAAGTGGGCCTTCGTACGCCTTGAGGGCCGCAACTTCGGTGATGCCCCGGTATCGCTGGAATACAAGCTTGAGGTCTGGGATTCACCGAACTCGGCCGGTGTGATCATCGACGCCGTGCGCGCCGCGAAGATCGCCCTGGACCGCGGCATTGGCGGACCGATCCTTTCGGCATCCTCCTACTTCATGAAGTCGCCGCCGGAACAGTTCAACGACGACATCGCCAAGGAAAAGGTTGAAGCCTTCATCCGCGGAGACATCGAGCGCTAAATAGCACCACCCCGGAACAACTCCGGAACGTAGTGCGGCCGTCACGATCGTGACGGCCGCACTACGTTAACGCCCACTGGATACTCAGGAGAGCCCGACGGCCCGACCCTGCTCATCCACATCCATATGCATGGCGGCCGGCACCTTGGGCAGGCCCGGCATGGTCATGATGGCACCGGTAATCGCCACGATAAAGCCGGCACCGGTCTTGGGAATCAGTTCGCGCACCTTCACCATGAATCCTTGAGGAGCGCCCAGCAGCGTGGGATCATCGGAGAACGAATACTGGGTCTTGGCCATGCATACCGGAAGATCGTCCCACCCATTGTCCCGGATTTGCTGGAGCATCCGCTTGGCTCCGGAAGAGTATTCGACGCCGTCTCCGCCATAGATCTCGCGCACGATGGTGAGGATTTTTTCCTCGGTCGGACGCTCCAATTCATAGAGCGGGGCAAAGTCATTCGGAGCGTTGATGGTACGCAGCACCGCCTGGGCCAGCTCGGTAGCACCTGCACCTCCGCGCCCCCAAACATCTGCCACGGCGCACTCGATACCCGCTTCAGCGGCCCAGGACGTGATTTCGGCAAGCTCTTCTGGAGTGTCGGTGGTGAATCTGTTCACGGCGATGACCGGCTCCACCCCGAACTTTCTGATGTTTGCTGTATGCCGGGCAAGATTGGCCATCCCCAAGCGAACAGCGTCAATATTCTGGTCAGACAACGAATCCTTGGCCACTCCCCCATGCATTTTCAGGGCGCGAACGGTAGCCACCAAAACAACGGCAGATGGGGCACAATCGGCAAATCTAGCCTTGATATCCATGAACTTCTCGGCCCCCAGGTCGGCTCCGAAACCGGCCTCGGTGACCACCACGTCCGCTAGCGAGCGAGCGGTGTTGGTGGCGATGGCGGAGTTGCAGCCGTGAGCAATGTTGGCAAAGGGCCCACCATGAATCAGTGCTGGGGTGCCGGCAATGGTTTGGACCAAGTTGGGCTTAATGGCTTCTTTGAGCAGCATCGTCATGGCACCGGCGGCACCAAGGTCATCAACCGTTACCGGCCGCTTGTCGTAGGTGTAAGCAATGGTCATACGTCCTAACCGGGCGCGCAGATCCGATAGCCCCGTGGCCAAACAGAACACCGCCATAACCTCGGAGGCCACGGTGATCTCAAATCCAGTTTCGCGGGGAATTCCCTCGCTCGGCCCGCCAAGTCCGATCACGATGTTGCGCAGTGCCCGGTCGTTCATGTCCAGGACGCGCTTAAACGAGATGCGCCGAGGATCAATGCCCAGGGCATTGCCCTGGTGCAGATGGTTGTCCAGCAACGCCATCAGCAGGTTGTTGGCACTGGTGATGGCATGGAAATCTCCGGTGAAATGCATGTTGATTTCATCCATCGGCAACACCTGCGCATAACCACCACCGGTGGCTCCGCCCTTCATACCGAAGATCGGCCCCAAGGAGGGTTCGCGTAGGGCAATCATCGTTTTAGTTCCCGTGGCGGCCAGGGCATCTCCCAGCCCCACCGAGACCGTCGATTTTCCCTCGCCCGCCGGGGTGGGAGAGATTCCGCTGACCAGCACCACTTTGCCGGCTTTAACCCCCCGTGGGAGCAAGTGTTGCGGGTCAATCTTGGCCTTGTACCGACCATATGGTTCCAATGCCTCTTGCGGTATCCCCGCGGCCTCCGCGATGTGGGATATTGGCTTGAGCACGGCCCGTGAGGCGATGGCCAGATCGCTCATGTCGGTTTCTGGTGTCGCTGTCATGGTGCATGCTCCATCTATCTCGACCCCGTGGGTGGGGATTGTAGAAGACCAAAGTCGTTGGTTGTTCATGATGCTTCTTCAAGCTATCACCGCCACCACAGAACCCCCGGCACGTGTGCATTTTCTGTGGTGCCGCTTTTTCGGTGACGAGCCGAAACCACCTCGATCATAAGAAGTACCCAACCATGGAAGAATCGACAGCATGCCCCAGACTCCGCCTTTTGCCCTATTGCTCGACGTTGACGGTCCCATCGCCTCACCGGTGACCCGTGATGTCACCCCCGAGATCATCTCCCTGTTATTGGATCTAGCCGGCGCCGGGATCCCTGTCGTCTTTAATACCGGTCGCTCGGATGAGTTCATCAAGAACCAAGTCATGGCCCCGATGATCCAGGCAGGAATGCGACAGGACGTAAAGATTCACGCGATCTGCGAAAAGGGAGCCACCTGGTTCACCTTTGGTTCCCAAGGCGCTGAGGAACTATACATTGATCATGACTTGGCAGTTCCTGGGGCCTATGCCCGAGAGATCCGCGACCTGGTGGCCACCGGCTTCGCGGAGCACATGTTCTTTGATGAAACGAAGCGGGCCATGGTCTCCGTTGAGCAACACATCGTGGCAGACAACACCGAATATCGCCATGCCCAGGTGAGTTTTGATGCAGCTGCCATGGAGGCGATGACCCGGCACGGATTGGGAGTTCAGCGTCTCGAGGTGAAAAAGCCTGATGCGAACAACGACATCGGCTACCGCGTGGACCCCACCATTATTTCCACCGATATTGAGTCGGTTCAGTTGGGTAAGGATCTTGGAGCCCGCCGCGCCTTGGAACTGCTGGCCGGAGACGAGATTGTCCCCGCCTCGTGGTTCACGGTGGGCGATTCGCGCACCGACTATGCCATGGCCGATTGGTTGGCCGAAGAAGGGCACCTGGTCAGTCACGTGGATGTGCGCCCCGCCGATGGAATTCCAAGCGGTAAGTCGTACCCGATTTTGACGGCTTCGGATCTGGGCTTAGGCGCTGAGGTTATTCACGATGATGCTGGTGCTGCGTTCCTGCGCCATTGGCAAGCCCAACTCAACTAGGACGTTCTCGCAACGTCCCTTGTTGGCAAAGCGCGGGTCGCTTTTAACCGGCAAAGCCCGCCGGTGAAGCCGGCGGGCTTTGCACTCTGCGATTCAATGATGTTCATGGAGCCTTCTTGGTTATCGATAAGTGCAATGAATTCTGGATTATCCCTTGGTGAAGGTGTCATCCTAAGTCACTCATCGAAGACGGAACGTGATCTCCATCGGCAGATGGTTTCGCAGTTCACGCTCCCGAGCTTCGGGATAGAACTGCGTGTGCAGCCAAGACGGATTCTTGGACTTGCGGTCTTTTGCAGCCACGGTATTACCTCCCATCAACCTGGTTGGAGGTGCGGAAGGTGACCTGTTCAGCGGGCCGTGAGCTGCGGGCATGCAGCGCGTCGGGTCCGGTGAAGATTAATTCAGCGGAGCGTGCAGCCTGTGCAGAGATCGAAGCGATCTGGTTAGACATGATAAAAGTTCCTCAAGGATTTGGTCGATTAGTGACTCATCAGCCTCGGGAACTTGAAATACTAGGGAAGTACTAGCAGGGCGCCGTTCCAGAGGCGGGGAAAGTAGTTCGCGCGGTAAAGCCGCCGAAGCCATGACGCGGGGCGTAAGTGCCGCCGAAATTCATTGAAATAATCATCATTCCCACCTCCTTTTCTGGAAGAACATGCCAGAAGAATCTGGCGCCAATATTGTCTTTGGGATCTCGATGTCTCATTGAGACTTCTCAATCACAAGATCTACGATACACAACATGTCTCGGACATGCCATACCAAAGTGAATAAACTTTAAAAAACAGTGCCTTGTGCGGCGTGTTGATAAAAACACGCCGCACAAGGCCACCGGCTTCACTTCGGAGTTACTGCTCCGGCGAAGATTCCGGCTGTTCATCCCACCATTGGTGCAGGGCGCTGATGGCCTCATCCGGTTCGGTCGGACCCTGGTCGAGTCGTCGCTCAAGCAGGAAGTTGTAGGCGCGTCCTACCACCGGCCCTGGCTTGATCCCGAGGATCTCCATGATCTGTTGACCATTAAGATCCGGGCGCACCGCCGCCATTTCTTCCTTCTCGCTGATCTCGGCAATACGCGCCTCGAGGTCGTCGTAGGCGAAGGAGAGGCGGTCAGCCTTCTTCCGGTTGCGTGTGGTCACATCCGAGCGAGTCAGTCGATGCAGGCGCTGTAACAGGTCCCCGGCGTCGTGCACGTACCTGCGCACCGCCGAGTCGCTCCAGCCAGCATCCCCGTAGCCATAGAAGCGCATGTGTAGCTCTACGAGCCGAGCGACGGCCTTGATGGTGTCATTATCGAAGCGCAGGGCACGCATGCGGGCCTTGACCTGCTTGGAGCCGACCACGTCGTGATGTCGGAAGCTCACTGCACCATTGGGTTCGAACTTCCGGGTCGCTGGCTTACCGATGTCGTGCATCAGCGCGGCAAAGCGCAAAACGAAGTCGGGACCGGGTACCGGCCCATCTGCGGCACTTTCCAACTTCATCGCCTGCTCCAGCACCGTCAAGGAATGCTCGTAAACATCCTTATGCCGGTGGTGCTCATCAACTTCCAAACGCAGCGCGGACACCTCCGGAAGCACCAAATCGGCCAGGCCGCTGTCGACCAGCAGGTCGATGCCGGCGCGCGGATCAACGCCATTGATCAGCTTCACCAGTTCATCACGCACTCGTTCGGCGGAGATGATGGAGATTCGTTCGGCCATTTCGGTCATGGCACTACGCACGTCCGGTGCAACGGTGATTCCCAGTTGGGAGGCGAAGCGGGCCGCGCGCATCATGCGCAGGGGGTCATCGGAGAATGACATCGAGGGCGCGCCCGGGGTTCGTACTTCACCCTCGGATAGGTCCTTGGCACCGTTGTACGGGTCCACCAGCTCCAGGCTCGGAAGGCGCAATGCCATCGCATTCATGGTGAAATCTCGTCGGTAGAGATCGTCTTCCAGCTTGTCACCGAAGGCCACGATGGGTTTGCGTGAGGCCGGGTCGTAGGCATCTGCCCGGTAGGTCGTCACCTCGATGGTGTGCTCGGCCTTGCGCAGGGCAATGGTGCCGAAGTCCCGTCCCACTTCCCAGGTGGCATCCGCCCATCCGGCCACCACAGCAAGAGTCTGATCGGGCGAGGCGCTAGTGGTGAAGTCAAGGTCCGGAGACACGCGGCCCAGGAAAAGATCACGCACGGGGCCGCCCACTAGGGAGAGTTCAAAGCCGGAATCGACAAAACGCTGCCCAAGCTCGAGGACGACGGGGGGCAGGAGTTCGGTGAGAACCTGAAAGGACGGTAGTTGCTGCATAGTCCTTTAAGGGTGCCAGACTTTCTGGCTACCGCCATGTTCCGCTCGACTTCATTTGTGCGTTAGCTTCCACACGCCCCACGGACATACACCCGTAAAGAAGTTCGATAACATGCCTGAACAGGGCGCCGCAAGCCACGATGCGTCACAAAAACGATAGAGTGGTTTCCATGGCTCATCCAGTTCCCAGCGCCCCGAAGCGCACGCCGTTGACTGCGTCAATGGCGCATGCGCAGGCGCAAGTGAGCCCGGGACATCATCCGCTGCCCACCGTTGAGGAAGTTTCGGCCGGCGGAGTTGTCATCGACACCTCGCTTCCCAGCCTCCCGGTGGCCATCATTGCCCGGTATAACCGTGGTGGACGACTTGAATGGTGCCTGCCCAAGGGACATCCGGAGGGCCGTGAATCCAACGAAGAAGCAGCGGTCCGCGAGATCGAGGAAGAAACCGGAATTGCCGGCGAGATCTTGGCCCCGTTGGGATCCGTTGATTACTGGTTCACCGTGACGAATTACCGCGTGCATAAGACCGTGCACCATTTCCTGCTCCGTGCCACCGGTGGCGAACTGACCATTGAAAACGATCCCGACCACGAGGCCGTAGACGTGGCGTGGGTTCCCCTGCTTGATCTCGGCAAACGCCTGTCCTTCCCCAATGAGCGGCGCATCGCCGATCTTGCGCGCGAAGTACTCCCCAACTATGTCCCAGGTATCTAAACACCCAGCGCGCCCCAGCACGCCACCAAAAACCCCGCAAGCGCCACCAGCGTCGCAATCTCGCGGTTCATCCAAGGCTTACGCTCTGATGGCGTCGGGAACCATGGTTTCCCGCGTCCTCGGATTCATCCGTACTGCGTTGCTTGCCGTTGCCATCGGATCTTCCACGACGATGGCGGATATCTTCGAGAAGGCGAACGTCATCCCGACGATCATCTTCATGTTGCTGGCCGGCGGCATCTTCAACGTTGTGCTGGTGCCCCAGCTCATCAAGGCGTCGAAGGCGTCTGATCGGGGCTCGTCCTACACCTCCAAGCTGGTGACGCTCACCATTGTGGTGATGGGTCTGGCCACGGTGCTGCTGACGTTCTTGGCGGGCCCGCTGATCAAGACACTGACCTTGGACTGGACCGAACCCATGATCGCGATGGGAACCACGTTTGCTTACTGGTGCCTACCGCAGATCTTCTTCTACGGCGTATACGCGGTGATCGGTCAGGTGCTCAACGCTCACAATCGCTTTACGGCATATATGTGGTCCCCCGTCGCCAACAACCTGGTGCAGATCTGCACCATCGGGACGTTTATCATCCTGTTCGGGTCCTATAACGGCGTCGACCAGCTGAACAACTGGACCAACGAGCAGACGCTTCTGCTGGCCGGTGGAGCTACCCTAGGCATCGTAGTGCAGGCCCTAGCCCTGTTCTGGCCGCTGCGTAAGGTGGGGCTGAACCTGCGCCCCGATTTCTCCTGGCGCGGCATGGGCCTGCGCCACGTGGGCAAGCTCGCGATCTGGACTCTGGCCTCCATGATGGTGGGGAACATCGCCTCACTGATCAACTCCAAGTTTGTCTCGGCCACCGCCTCTGCTCGTCTGGCGCTACCGGGAGGGGGCGCCTCTGTTCCGGGCGAACAGGCACTGAATACCTCGCAGTTGATCACCGTGCTGCCACACTCCATCTTTGCCCTCACTCTGGCCACGATGCTCTTTAACGAGTTCACCAAGGCCTTCCATGAGAAGCGTCGAGATGACATTGCTCCGCTGCTTTCCCGCGGACTGCGCACCACCGCTGTACCCATCGTTTTTGCCTCGGTGGCCTTCATCGTTCTGGCCGGACCGCTGGGCAGGTTGTTCGCAGGTAGCTCCCCGACCTCGATGGAGCAAGGCGCCGCGATCGGTCAGCTCCTGCTGCTGACCACACTGGGCTTGCCCTTCAAATCCATTCACTTCTTCATGATTAGGGTCTTTTTTGCCGAGGAAGACACCAAAACTCCGATGCTTATTCAAAGCATTATTGCCGGTTTCTGTGTGGTGCTCGCCTTCGCTGCGGTGCAGCTTCTCCCCCCGACGGAAATCGCCCGGGCCGTGGCACTGATTTATGGGGTGTCCAACGTCCTTTCGGCGGTGATCGCGCACTTCTTGGTCGTGCGCCGCTACGGCGACTACGGAGCCAAGGAGGTGGCAGATACCTACATCCGCATCGGCGTCATGGCCACGGTCTCGGGTCTGATCGGTGCGGGCGTGCTGTGGCTGCTCGGTGGCTACCATTGGGGCTTTGCCTGGAGCTCAATCGGTGCCGCGGTCATCTCGATCGCGGTTGTCGGAGCCGTCATGGCAGTCATCTACGTGGTCCTGCTGCGCATGATCCGCTCCGAGGAATTGGATAATTTCTTGGGACCAATTGCGCGAAAAATCCCCCAGCTCCGCCGCTAAGGTGCCGGGGTAGGAACTAGTGGATTGCGGGCTCAGCCGACATCGGCCTTAGTGTTCGCGAATTCCGCACTCCTATCCCGGTAACATGGAACGGGGTACCCATGAGGGTGCCAGCAACGCAATGTAATCCCGGGAGGGAATCGTGTCGCAGCCCATCGACGCAGGCGCCGTACTTGGCGGTCGTTACCAGGTGACCGAATCGGTCTTGACCTCGGCAGACGGTGACCAAGTACTTAGTGGTATCGATCAGGTGCTCAACCGTCCGGTGAGCATTCTTGTCGGTTCAACGGCGAATGCCTCGCAGCTGGCCACGAGTGCGCGCGAAATCGCCACCGGTGAACGCTATGCCACGGTACAGGTCCTAGATCTAGGTATTTCCGAGGGCCACACCTACTTGGTGACCAATCTCGCGGAACCGGCAGATCTTCTTGACCTTGTCATCCAAGCGGATGCCCCTTACGTGGAACCGTTCTACACCGATACGCTGGGCACCGAAATCTTCGGCGTCTCGCGCTCCACGGAACCGGCAACCTATGAGGACGACGCCGAGTACTACGAGGATCAGCGCGCCCAGGAGCAGCAGCGTCCGGCGATGCTGGACCGCTTCCCGGAGATCAGCCTCAACGAGAAGCTGAACAACATCAAGGGCCGCTTCACCCGCGGTAAGGCAGCCGGCGAAACCCCGATGGCACCCGCCGCCGCAGTTGGTTCGAATACCGAGCAGGCCCCAGCGGTTGCCCCGGTACCAACCACTACAAGCCCCACGACTCCCCCGGCGGCTGCTTCACCTACCGTTGCCCCGGCCGAGCCAGTTGCAGCACCGGCACCAAAGCCAGCAGCGCCGAAACCGACCCCCAAGGTCTCACGCATCTCCCCGGACGACGAACCCGCCGTCACCTCGGCCGCAGCACTGGCAGCCGCACAGAAGTCCCGCGGTCCCAACCTAGATGAATCCGGTCAGCGGGCTGCTTCGAGTTTCCCAGTAGCAGCCCAAACGTACTCTGCGGATCCCGTAACCGACTACGAAGACGAAGAAGAAGCAGAAGAGGGCGGGAAGAAGACCACCCGGCTACTCATCGGCGCCCTGCTCTGTGCCGTCTTGGTATTGGCCGTCGTGTTTGCCTACAACGCCCTCGGTAATAAGAATCCCGAGCCTGTGGCTAACCCCTCCGCAACGCAAAGTGCAGCACCGTCTAATAGTGCGGGAAGCAGCAGCGAAGCCTCGGAGAAGCCAAGCGCGGAAGTGGTCAAGCCAGTAGTCGCAGATATTTCACGCGTGGTTCCGGGCAATCAGGACCTCAATGCACCCACGGATAACACGCTCTCCAACGTCAGCGATGGTAATCCTGCAAGCCTGTACAAGTCCTACTCGTACACCACGCCGCAGTTCGGTGGACTGGCATCCAACATGGTCATCGTCGCTGAACTTGAGGAAGTTTCGGATATTTCCGAAATCAAACTCGAGGGCATGAACGGCACCGGTGGAGCCTTCGAGATCCGCGTCGGCGAGTCTGATGACCTGTCCGATGCCAAGACGGTGACCAGCGGTTCGTTCACCGGTCCCAGTGTCACCATCCCGGTCAACGGCGACGACGGAGAATCACTTCGCGGACAGTACGTGTTCTTGAACGTCACAGAACTGCCCCGCCGAGCCTCCGGAGCCAACGAATCACGTCCATACGGCTTGCAGCTCGGCGAGTTCGGCGTCTCCTAGCCACACTGGGCCGGGAATATCAGCACCTTGTTTGCTGTTATGCCGCATAGTCCCCCTCGTTATCCGCGGTGCTCGATAAGACAACACCGCACTTATGAAAGGTTCGCCTACTCGTGGCCACAGAAGTAAACGACGCTATCCGTAACGTCATCATCATCGGTTCCGGCCCTGCTGGTTACACCTCTGCCGTCTACACCGCGCGTGCGAACCTGAAGCCGTTGGTCATCGCCGGTTCGGTCACCGCCGGTGGCGAGCTCATGAACACCACTGATGTGGAAAACTTCCCGGGCTTCCCCGAGGGCATCATGGGTCCGGATCTGATGGACAACATGCAGAAGCAGGCCGAGCGTTTCGGTGCCGAGATCCTCTTCGACGATGTCACCGCCGTTGATTTGACCGGTGACATCAAGGTTGTCACCCTCGGTGACGGCACCGTCTACCGCGCGCATGCAGTCATCCTGTCTACCGGCTCCGCCTACCGCGAACTGGGTCTCCCGGATGAGAAGCGCCTCTCGGGCCACGGTGTCTCCTGGTGTGCAACTTGTGACGGTTTCTTCTTCCGCGAGCAGAACATTGCTGTGATCGGCGGCGGCGACTCCGCCATGGAAGAAGCCATCTTCCTGACCAAGTTCGCCGCAAAGGTCACCGTGGTGCACCGCCGCGATTCCCTACGCGCATCGAAGATCATGGCAGAGCGTGCCCTGGCACACCCGAAGATCGATTTCATCTGGGACTCTGAGGTCGTCGGAATTTCCGGTACAGAAAAGGTCACCGGAATGACCCTGCGCAATCTCAAGACTGATGCAGAGCAGCATGTCGAGATCACCGGTATCTTCGTAGCCATCGGCAACGATCCTCGTACCGATCTGGTCAAGGATGTTCTGGACCTGACCGCCGAGGGCACCATCGCCGTTGAGGGCCGTTCCTCGAAGACCAGCCTAAAGGGTGTCTTCGCTGCCGGCGACGTTATCGATTCCTCTTACCGTCAGGCCATCACGGCCGCCGGTTCGGGCTGTGCCGCAGCGCTTGACGTCGAGCACTACCTGGCTGACATTGAAGCCAGTGCATCCGCAGAATCCGTAGCAGTCTCCAACTAATTCCCGTTCCCAGCTTCTGGGAAGAGATATTTAACGAAAGGTGCAGGCCATGAGCCAGACCAAAGACGTAACCGACGCAACTTTCCAGGCTGAGGTCCTCGAGGCTTCCAAGCCAGTCATTGTCGACTTCTGGGCCGAGTGGTGCGGTCCTTGCCGTCAGCTGACCCCGATCCTTGAGCAGATTGCCGCCGAGCACTCGGAGAAGGTTGACGTTGTTAAGGTCAACGTTGACGACAACCCGGGCATCGCTGCAAAGTACGGCATCACCAGCATCCCCGCCGTATACGTTTTCCAGGGTGGCGAGCACGTAGCCACCTCCATCGGAGCCAAGCCTAAGCCGGTCTTGGAAAAGGAATTCGCAGAGTACCTCTAGCCTTCGCTGGATCTTACTGACCTTGGTGCGCCCAACCCCTTTGGGGTGGGCGCACCAAGCTTTTAACCCCTACCTGTCCCCAGCATTGCCCGCGCGTGCTCTCTGACGGGTCATGGCGAAAATATTCAAAATAAACAACTTAAAACAGTTGTTACTGTGACGAGATGAAAAATCCGTATCGGTCGAACGATGATTTCCTCTCCGGAGCAGCATTTCTTCACCAGCATTGCTTGGAGCGCCCATGTCCGACAAAAAGTGAAGTCTGGACCATCGGCAGCGCGACATCTGATGAGAACCATTTTTCAATCGTCGATTGCTGGCCAGTCATGGACTCTCGAAATTCTTCGGAGTTAAGAATTAGTTCGCATCTCGGGTTGAAGTTTCCTCGCCAGCATTGTTTCGTGGGCACTGCCCAGCCATTGTCCACAACGCTGAACACGAAAACTGCCACTGCGAATTACCACAGTCTGCCCTCTGGCTGACTGCATATTTCCCTTCTGGGATCCATCAATATTGCGTGGGACCACAGATATGGCCGTTCGGAGCCGGTAGCCTTCTGGGCGCGAGCCACCCATGTCCAACGGGTCCGCCCATGCCCAACGGCGCCGATTTTCTCGCACATGCGCGGCTTCCGAATTAAATCGAGATGGTATCCGAAGACGGTCCGGTCCATAGCCGCGTCGGCGTAGATGCAGGAGCCCAGCAGCTGGTGCCGATCCGTCTTCGGATACCACGCACCTAACACCGTCGAGCCGCAGCGGCCTTGCGGGGACCGAGCGGCATTCGGAGACAATTCCCGGCGGTGCACTCCGGCAACGGCCCAGCCCTCGCTGGCAGGATTGGTAACTTGGAAGCAAAACCCGCCCGACCATAGTTGGCTGACCATTATCAGAACGTGCCACCTAGAAGCCACGCCAGGTGCAGAGGACTCCCATTCCCGTCACGTTGCTACTCCGGCTGGACAGTACATTCTTCGCAGTGCCTCGTAGAGGACTGACACCAGCTGCTGGGCGCCCATGCCGGCGCCCATGCCGGGCCGGGCCGGTCACTGGCCCGATCATTCATCAGTTTCTCCATCTAGGTCGATGTGGAAAGGCGCAGTCAATAGGTGCGAGAGGAAGGAGAAGTCCCCAGTCGTGCACGGTCTGGCGGCTTCCAATGGCTTCCTCCCAGACAGCCGCTGGGCGCCATCCGGAACACTTGGGGTCCGTGAAACGTCTAATGCGGAACTTGAATTTTGATGATTTGAGATTCTGCTATGCCTCAATTCAGAGTCATCAGCATCGATGCGTAGTGGTAGGCCACGACGCGGCGATCAATGATCGCAGGCGTCAGGGGGATTGCTCTTCGCCAGTGCACGGTCCCACCGAGGCTCCAGCCGAGTTACACTCTTTCACCCGTTATGTGGGCGGAAGACGTTATGGTGATGGTTCAAAAATACGACAGCGTTTGGATCCCAGTATCCCCCTCCTCCGCATCACCACAGCACTGCACAACCAGCACAAATGATCTCATGTCCACCACATAGTTTCCGAAACCACTTCCTCACCCACGTCGTCCCTGGCGCAATTAGTTCGTTCTGCAATCGCCATCACTGGATTGTGGGTTCGGAATCTCGGCTCGATGCTGCTCCTTCACATCTATTGGCAAGCACCACGACACAATGGAGATTTTCAATGATGACTGCTGAATGAAGGTTGATCGACGGATGACATTCCACGTTTTCGCCGCGGGCTATGCGCCGGCTGCCGCTGATGGAATGTCGGCGTCAATTTCAGGGGCACCACTCAACCCCACGCGTGTTTCAGATCCACTCCCCTGGACGCTCTAGCGAGCTGTTCTGCTCGTCCCAGAAGTGATTTGTATGGATACACGGGCGGTGTCGGTAGCGGAGTATTCCGAGACTCCGGCGTATCAGAAACCGACTTCTCGATGCCATTGTTCTGAGCATTTCGCATTACCCTGGCATCTCGCGCTTTGGCCTATACCTGCCGCCACCGCTCCCGTTTCACGTAGCGATCGTGTGAGTGTGTCATTGAACGGCTGGCGAAGTTGCGTGGACTCTACACTTGCAAAGTCTGGGGATTAACAATGTTTCACGTGAAACACGATCCTGCGACGACTTGCGGATCTTGGGGTTTCAAAGGAAAACAGCCGAGCATCCGCATGTTTCACGTGAAACATAGTCAGGTGAGGAGTGCCTGATGTCTAGTGCAGAACACCGAGTGGACAATGTTTCACGTGAAACACCCGCGCGTGGGTGTCGTGGTTTTACCCTGCGAACCCCGTGCTCCCCGGCGATCTACATTGAAGGGTGCCGTCATTGCTACACATTTTCATCTGATACTCCTGACCCTTTCGGTAAAGAAGTATTGCTGTACTGCTCTCGGACGACGGTTGCCTGAACTGCGATGACCACAGGGACCACGGAACATCCCAACGCCAAGCATCAGCCGCAAGCAGGTCGGGGTGCGGCTACCAACCGGCCGTCGATTTTTAGCAGATCTCCCAACGAGCTCGACTGTAATCCGTTTCAGATCGCAGCCGTTCCCCGGGCGCGCGGATCCATCGTTCGTCCTATCCACTCCACCAACGATTCCCATGCCCCTTCATGGGCCCGGACTGCACGTTTGGCAACTAAGGAAACGAGCGCGTCATCAAGGATCCGTCATCTTCTCGGATCCATGACAACGTGTGTCGAATGACTGACTCCACTAAGAACCTCCGCCATCGGCTATCTCTCGATGCAGAGAAGTCATCCGCCTGCGCCATGCTAACGACAACAACTTCATTGGGCTGATACTGCCGAGCCCTTTTCTAATAGCTCACACGTCTCGTCATTCCGACAGACGATCGGGCGTCCAATAGCCACTGCCAGTAATGCCAACCCCTGAATCCCATTTTGTGGAGAGTGTTGCCGCTGATGAAATTCGTTTCTTGATACGAGCCGAATTCCCAAGAGATGACATCGGGACAGCTGCCACACTGTGGACTTCACAAGGACAAGATACTTTTTGAGTCTTCACAGCGATGAGCATGACGGCCCGCGGCTGTGCCAAGCTAACTGAGATTCAGCCGGTCAGACGAGATAGTGGACCGCAGCGAAAACACGGCCGAACTTCAACTCGCTCCACTCCCCCGCGATTTACCCTCTTACCGAAGAACGCTTTCCCGGAAGCGAGGTGCATTGAGCGGCCAGAGAGCTCCCGTGAATCACCTCAGTGATAATTTGGCGGTTGTTGATTGCTCAGGAACCGAAACTCAACTGATGACCCCTTCTATCCACCCATTGAGTCAGCATCCGGAGGATGTGAACTCGAGGCCCTTCAGCGCTAAGAACCGCTACGTGAGAGAGCGACAGGAAGAAGCCATGCAGAACGACAGG
Organism: Paeniglutamicibacter sp. Y32M11; assembly: GCF_019285735.1. Classification (GTDB taxonomy): domain Bacteria; phylum Actinomycetota; class Actinomycetes; order Actinomycetales; family Micrococcaceae; genus Paeniglutamicibacter. Next base: position 4,163,349 of record NZ_CP079107.1, read on the forward strand.
AGATCGATATCGAATACCCTCATCGCCGATTGGCTACCTGCGGGGATGCGACCGTCGCGAACGCCGTCTTAGACGCTTGGTCAGTTTGCCTGGATCCATATCCAGGCAAACTCCCCCATGTTCCCTTGGGGCGTCTGAGGTTCAACAGACAATCGAGTCCACTGTTGATAGAGCATACGATTTCATCCCACCGTCACAAAACCGCTCCCAATGAGCGCCTCCCGTTCAAGACCCCCTCGGAGTAAGCCGAAAGCACCTTGCTAGTTTTCCTCTTTGGGGATGATTCTGGCTCACGTCGATCTGTTCCCATGAGGAAGTTCATTTCGCTTCTCTCTGTTCGGGGCAAGGGGAGGTCAGCTGCTTGCGGCGTGCCACTGCCGGCACTACACCCTTCCCAGTAGTCGACTCCACTAACCGCACTCTGGCTAATACCGCCGTCCACGAGATGTGCTGACCGCAAACAAACACATCACCTTGATGGGTTCAGCCGCAGGCAGGCCTGGTGACCAGATGGTGCTTCGCAAGGGAATTGGTTTGGATTCCGAGCAGATCAAGGAACGAAAATTGAGCAGCAGGAGAACCGTCGCCCTGACAAGGTGTAGCTCATCGGCTTTGTCGACCTGAGCGACCTTCTGAATATTTGACTCTTTGAGAGCCACCAATATTGCCGTTCAGAGACACCCCGCCAAAACGCGACTATCTTCTTTCAGAGCCACCAATAGCGTCTTTGAGAGCCGTCAGTATTGCCTGAGGAGACCATTCCGGGAGGCAAGGAAATCTTCACGGGAGCAGGCTTGGCATCGACGTGTTGTTGGCCCCATGACGTGTGTCGGACCGGTCTCCACCGATTGTCCCGACTGCTCATCACGGCAAGCTAGTGGGTGCCGGGAAGCTCTGGATGTGCACTGTGGTCACCGCTTTACCGACGATCGGCATACCGTTGTGGGATCACGCTACCGGGAAGCATTGCTACAAGCTGGTCAGGTCCTGGGACCGCTGATGCGACGCAACCTCACCGGTGCTCTGCATGCAGTTTTCGCAGAATGACTGCCGCCATAGGCTCTGCTTCGGCGGCGAGGTCGAAGCGAACACGTCCAGGATTATTCACAACACCATCTGAATGGAAACCGGAAGGTACAACTTCGGCGAGAAGATCCGGACCGTTCAGTCGTGGAAGGATCCGTTGGAGTCTGGCGCCTCTCGCCATGGGCGGTGCTGGCTCTCAAACCGCCGGATTTTCATTGGAGATGATTATGAATATCTGGCTCTTTGGGAGCCAGCAGTATGCGCGTTGGGACCATGGACACTTGGTCAAAACGCCGGATCTTGCTCACCCCACCGCGGAGTGCCGGCATGTGATCATCGCTTCAAAGGGATGCGGTTGGTCCATGGAAGGTGCCAACACGGCCCACCATTTCACCGAGTGCGCCAAGTAGCCGACCACCAGCAATGCCTTCTTCGTTCCCCATCCGGCAGGCGGATGGGATGACTCGAGCCAATCCGATTGCGCTTCTTCACCGGTCGGGTACTCGATGTTGGCGTTAGGCCAGTGCAGCACGCTCATGCAAGATTGGCAGACCGGACGTAGGTTCAGGGCTCGAATATTTACAGTCAAAGTCTGGTACGACAGCGCGAAGTCCAGGTTCTGCAGATCGTCCATCAGAGTCTGAGCCCAGAGGAGTGAATCCTCGATGAGGCGGGCCTGGACGTAGTCCTCGAAGGCATCGAACGTTTCGGACGCGCGTTGGCGTTTGCCGACTATTCGTTCTCCCGGGAGGTGCGCATGTTTGGTTTGTGGTCTCGTCCCGTGCGTCGGGCGATCTCATTGATGCTCATTTCCTTTTTTATAGCGCGTGGATGTCCGCGTCTTCCCCTCCGTGTCAACATAGACGAGCGGGCCCTTCTCGAGAACTGATGTGTGGTCAGATACCATCCGTTTCGAGGAAGGTCGGCCCTTCTGGGCGGATCAACCCGAGGTGGGGAATTTCGTTGAACGCGATATACGCCGGGCAAACGCAGCCATTCTTCGTGGGAGCCACTCGTGGCATTGCAGGGCTCCACTTTGTCGGCGAGTAGGCGGGCGATGCAACGACGTGAATAGGTTCAGTCTTGAGCGCCTGCCCTTGCAGACTGCCGGTCGCTACTGTCTACGGGACCTCCACGTCGGGTTCCGTCTTAGCGTTGAGAGCGGAGCTGTTGTCGCGGAGCCCAACCGCAGTGCACCTACGTAGGCTGATCGCGTCCAGGGAACGCCACTGTTGCCCGATCCTGCGTGTTCGAAACGCCGTGTGCTCGGTGGTGACGCCGGCGACTCGGCTCTGACATCCACGTCCAAGTCCAAGTGGTCATGGAGCGGGGCGGCCACCACACCATCCGACTCTGAGCCCGAAGGTATAGATGGCTCATCATGAGAGGTGCCGAAGGGGCCAAATTGTCGTTCCCGATGATCGCAGATGCGTTGAAGAGCGGAGGCTGAACCTCACGACAAACCAGGAGCTCTCGAGGTGCGAAACGGTGTGCGGGGATGACAACTGGCTACCACTGTCACTGATCGGTTGGTGCACCACGGGGGGCTGTTGATTTCGCGGTGAGTCCTAGCGGGTCATAAACGGGTTCGTGGAATCGACCAAACACCAACATGGCAGAAAGCTGTGCCAAAGTGGCCTAATTCTTAGCGCTTTAATGGCCGACTTGAAGTTGACGAAACACTTCTTCGGCTCGCCTGGATATCTGACTGTTTGGGGGCCATCAAAATTGCGCGTGTGTACCACCACGGGAGAACGCGAATATTGTCCGTGGGAGCACCAGTAGCATTGCCGGGAGCCGTCTTGCCAGCAGGGTGATGGGTTCAGCGTCGCGAGCAGGTCATGTCTGGATCGGTCGCCCTGGAGGTTGCAGTGCAACTGCGGGGAGCGAAGGGCGGGCTCCTTCCTGCCGGCGATAGAGGGAACGTTGCCCGAGGATCATGCCGGGAAACATCTCTGTAGGCGGCTCGCACTCAGGGAACGCCGCCGCGGCACGGGCCTGAGTATCCTGCGGGCGGTTCCAGCAGAAGGGGCGTCTCCTGCGGCCATGTTGGGGCCGGCCATGGACCGGGACGTTCACCACGCTATCCGGCACTGAACGGGAAGGAACACGTGACGCGAGAGGATCGACTCCGTCCGAAATCGAGTGGGACCCACTGGCTGCCGGTGGCTCCCACGCAGGAAGGTATTGGTCCCCAAAAGCAATATCAGTGGTCTCAAATGGCAATCATGGGTGGCCTCTAAAGCATCGAACACTCCCCCAACGCCCAATGATGTTGATCGACTCACGACTGCGTTCAAAATGAAGGGAGAAGGTGATCTACCTCAATGTCGATGTAAGTGGAACGGCTGCCTAGAGTTCATTTCCTCTGGCAGAACCGCTTTTCTAATGCATGGCCATTGGCCGCTCGAGGACCTCAGGGAGCCCCCACGCCCGCACAGGGGACCAGTGAGGCAATTAGGCTCCCGTACCTCGAGTGGGAGAAATAAGTCCCTCAGGAAGGGGCTGAGGCGACTTGAGTCAACTCTTGCCGTTGCTAGCGTCAAAAATCATAGCCTTTGCTTCCCGAAACGGTGCAACATGAAGCCCAAAACGAGTGATGGTGGGGAATGTTTCACGTGAAACATTCCCCACCATCACGACCATGAGCTTTTACTGCTCAATCGATTCCGGCGAGAGCACGCTCATGATTCGATTGAGATCATCAACGCTGGCAAATTCAATGCTCACCTTCCCCTTACGGGCACCGAGCGAAATCTTGACGTTCGTGTCAAGACGATCAGACAGCGAGGTAGCCAAAAAATCTAGGCGTTCGTGCCGTGCAGTTTGCTTCGGTGTATTGGGTTTAGCCTTCTTCGCTTGCCCATCACTAAGGGCGACAGCTTCCTCGGTAGATCGTACCGAGAGGCCCTCATTCACAATGCGCTGGGCCAACTCTTCAATCGCCACCGCGTCAACAAGACCGAGAAGAGCTCGTGCATGTCCCGCGGATATGACCCCAGCAGCAACACGACGCTGAACCAAAGCTGGCAGTTTCATGAGCCGGATGGTGTTAGAAATTTGTGACCGCGATCGACCAATACGTTCCGAGAGTTCTTCTTGCGTGCAACTAAACTCGCTCAGAAGCTGCTGATACGCCGCAGCCTCTTCTAGGGGGTTGAGCTGTGACCGGTGAAGGTTCTCCAGCAAGGCATCGCGTAGAAGATCGTCGTCCTGAGTCTCACGAACAATGGCCGGAATGGTCTCAAGGCCAGCTGCTTGCGTAGCCCTCCAACGGCGTTCACCCATGACAATTTCATAGGGCTCTTTGTCATTTTCGCGGGACGGGCGAACCACGATTGGTTGCAGGAGTCCCACTTCACGAATGGAGTGGACCAATTCGGCCATGTGTTCTTCGTCGAAGTACGACCGCGGCTGTTTGCGGTTGGGGTGAATCTGGCCAACCGAGATTTCCGCAAACCTTGCACCAGGAACTTCGACCAGGTCATCTGTCACCGATTCAATGGGCTCGATATCCCCTGCCCGACCCGACGACGCTATAAGACCAGGCATTTGAGCGCGGCGTTTCTTAGCGGCAACGGAAGAAGGTCCGGCACTCTCTTCGGCTTCAGCTTCAGCTTCGGTTTTTCCCGGTACAAAAAACATATCCACAGGACGTGCTTTTTTGTTGCTTGGTGCCGAGGGGGTTGTCCGACGCTTCGGGGCAGTCACGTTTGCCGTCTTGGTTGCTCGCGCTGCGGAGGATTTGGGTGTTTCACGTGAAACATCCTTTTGAGCTTCTACTTCGGATTCCACGACTGGGCTGCTCGAAATCAACGCACCGAGACCTCGTCCTAAACCACGTCGCTTTTCCGACATTGGATGCTTCTCCCTTTCGACACCGTAACTACCTTGACCCAAGGCAATTCTACTGGTTTGTGATTCATAGTTCAGGATGCTGATCGTGGGTGTGGCTCAGGTCCAAGTTGACCCTACCTCTCCCCCACTCAAGGCACCACCGGTCTCAAGATCGATCCAGCAACGCAAAAGGTGTTTAGCAACCATACTAAGTTGCCTAGTAACTTCAGCAAAAAATAGTTCTCTACCATTCGGTCCTAAGACCAGAATGCGTCGAGAATGCGTCGTCAGCGCTTAGCGGACTCCGCGTTCTGCAATTTCGGCCGCAGCTTCCAAATACGAAAGAGCTCCCGTGGAGCTTGAGTCATAGGTTATGACCGTCTGCTGATAACTAGGCGCCTCCGAGATACGAACACTACGGGGAATCAAAGCCTGAAGCACCTGATCGGGGAAATGCTCTCGAACTTCACTCGCAACCTGAGCGGCCAAGTTCGTTCGACCGTCATACATGGTCAGGAGGATCGTGGAGACCGTAAGGTCCGAGTTGAGGTGCTTCTGAATCATCTCAATGTTCTTGAGCAGCTGACTGAGTCCTTCCAGCGCGTAGTACTCACACTGAATAGGGATGAGCACTTCACGGGCGGCAACAAACGCATTGACCGTCAAGAGTCCGAGGCTCGGAGGGCAGTCGATGAACACATAGTCCAGACGCTCCAGTCCATTTTCGTCCCGGTAGACCGCGTACTTCTCCAATGCACGACGTAACCGCTGTTCGCGTGCGACCAGCGAGACAAGTTCAATTTCTGCACCAGCCAAATGGATCGTCGCTGGCGCGACAGTGAGTCTATCGATGTCGGGACAAATGGCCACAACATCGGCCAATGGCAGATCATTGATAAGCACGTCATAGATGCTGTCTACATCTGCATGATGCTCGATGCCCAGAGCGGTAGAAGCATTACCCTGGGGGTCAATATCAATGACTAGGACATTCAAACCAGCGAGGCCTAGAGCGGCCGCAATATTAACAGTGGTGGTGGTCTTGCCGACCCCACCCTTCTGATTGCTGACAGTCATGTAGCGCGTTTCGTCTGGCTTGGGCAGCTTTCGTTCGCTCAGCTTTTCGCGGCGCTTGTGCTCGCTGGCCAGCTGGCTGGCCAGCGGGGAACTGTCATCGGTGGTATCGAAAACATTATTTACTGTCGCAGGTTCTTTCGCCACCACTGGTTCGTCTCCCTCGGAATCCGTAAGCTCTACCGCTTCAGTCTCGTCAAGGATTGACGCAGCGGTGAAGATTGTTTCACGTGAAACAACCTCAATTTCGGCAGAAACAATCTCTTCTGGTTGTTCTTGGGTGTTTGATGAACCGAAACTAGCAAAAAGCGCTGCAAACGGTGGAATCTTGTTGATGCTACGCTTCAAAACGGTTCTTTCTACTAACCTCAGGCGTGGCAATAAGCCACCCCATACAGCCTATCGCGATTGCGCTAGCCTACGTTGATCCGCACCACTGTCGTGGGCTCTGCCAGCAGCTCTTCGCCGACTGTGACAACCTCTGTCTTTTTTCCACCAAGGCGGCGAATCATCTTGCTCGCCTTTTCTACTTCTTCGGCAGCTGAACGGCCCTTAATGGCCAGAACGGTTCCCTTTCCATGAAGCAAAGGAATCGTTAGGCCGGCCAAATTGGTCAGCGCGGATACTGCTCGTGCCGTCGCGAAGTCGGCATTCACGTGGTCTATAACCTGCTCAGCGCGGCCGCGCATGATCGTAACGTTCTCTAGTCCAAGATCTTCCACAACCTCGTGCAACCAAATGCAGCGACGTTCTAGAGGCTCGATCAGGGTGAGCTCCAGATCGGCCCGTGCAAGCGCCAGAGTCAGCCCTGGAAGCCCCGCACCGCTGCCAACGTCAGCCACGTGTGCACCCTGATCGATCAGGTTCGCAACAACCGCACAATTTAAGACGTGCCGCGACCATAACCGTGGGACTTCACGCGGGCCTAACAACCCGCGTTCCATACCTGAGGTCGCCAGATGCTGAACATAACGCTCAGCAAGCTCCAGGCGGTCGCCGAACACTGTCCGGGCAGCTTGGGCCTCTTCGGGCGTAAGTTCTACTTCGTTGCTCATGGGGTACTGTTCCTTGGTTCCGTACTTAGGAGGTTGCGCGAGAGACGACGATGTGACGGCCAGGGCCCTCGCCCTCGGACTCGCTGTGCAGGCCTAGCGTCGCGATGCAATCGTGGACAAGCTTGCGCTCGTACGCGCTCATTGGATCAAGAGCAATGACCTCGCCGGTCGCTTGGACCCTAGCGACGGCTTCTTCGGCAAGGCGCTTGAGTTCACCAGCACGACCCTGGCGGTATCCGGTGATATCCAGAACAAGGCGCGAACGGTTGCCGGTAGCAGTCAGCACGGCCAAACGAGTAAGTTCCTGAAGGGAGTCCAGAACCTCGCCCTTGGAGCCGATAAGGCGGCCCAACGACTTCTCATCTGCCGGCTCGCCGACTATAGAAATATAGGTTCGTCCACCACGAACTTCGATGTCGATGTCACCGTCAAGATCGGCAATATCGAGCAATTCTTCGAGGTAGTCAGCGGCGATGTCGCCCTCTTCCTCAATGATCTTGGCGTGGTCAAGAACATCCTCTTCTACTGCAGTGGGAGTCTCGACGGCTTCGCTTTGCTCAACATCGCTCATGACTACTTCTTCTTCCTGTTTTTGCGCTGGGGCTGGACTCGCTGCGTTTTAGGCGCCTCAACCACAGCTTCAACTGCGGTCTCATCAACCTTCTTCTGACCAAACGGGGGAAGGCCCTTAGCCGCGCGTCGCACGTTGAGCTCTCGTTCCGCTTCCGAACCCGGTGTCGGGTTGTTGCGAATAACGTAGAACTGCTGTCCCAACGTCCAAAGGTTGGTGGCTGTCCAGTAGATCAGCACACCGATGGGGAAGTTGATTCCGCCAATGCCGAAGACCAACGGAAGGATGTAAAGCATGATCTTCTGTTGCTGCATGAAGGGGCCTTCAAGGGCCTCCTTCGTCATGTTCTTGGACATGATCTGCTTCTGGGTGATGAACTGCGAAGCGGTCATCGCAAGGATCATCACGACAGCGACGATGATCACCGCTGCACTAGGGGATCCCGAGTTCAGGGTGTTCAGGAAGGTGTCGGAAAGACGTGCGCCAAAGATTGAAGAAGCATCAAAGCTGCGGATGTGATCGGCGGAAAGTGCGCCAACACCGTCATTGTTAGCGCTGGCCTTTGATGCATTGTTCAAAACCGTGAACAACGCGAAGAAGAACGGCATCTGGACGAGCATGGGCAGGCATGACGACAGGGGATTGGTTTTGTGCTTCTTGAACAGCTGTCGTTGCTCTGCAATCATGGCCTGCTGCGAGAGCTGGTCCTTCTTGCCCTTGTACTTGGCCTGAAGCTTACGCAAATCCGGCTGCAGGGCCTGCATGGCGCGCTGGGCCTTGATCTGCTTGACGAAAACCGGAATCAGGGCCGTACGGATCAAAAGCACCAGGAAGATGATGGACAGCGCCCAAGTCCACCCCGAGTTGGGATCAAGTCCGATTCTGGTGAACAATTCATGGAAGGCCATGAGGATCCACGAGACTACATACCGAAATGGGCTCAGTAGCAGGTCAAAGAAGTTTGTCATTACCGGTCATGCTCCTCTGGCCGCATCTGCGGCATCTTCGTCGGCGGGAATCGGAGGATGATTCATCACCATGATCTTGGGGGTCTTGCCTTCTGGCCAAATTCGTCGGCCATCGGGAACGTAATCGATCCCGCCATGGCTAAAAGGATTACATCTTAGGACACGCCAGATGGTTAATCCGATGCCTTTGATGACGCCATGTACAGTCACTGCTTCAAGGCCATAGGCCGAGCAGCTGGGGAAATATCGACAAACATCGCCATAGATTGGCGAAACGATCTTGCGATAAACCATGAGGAACCCGATGATGAGGTTTCGCGGAATATCGATGAGGAACCATATGAGCCCGGTTCTGGGCTTAGAGTCCTTCTTCACGTTTCACACCAGCCTTACGAATAACCGTTGCAAGTCCTGATTCAACTTGTTGGCTTAGTTCGTCCCACGTGACATCGGCGGCTCCAGGCAATGCCCGGACCACGACGTCAAGACCGATGGCATCCGCAGTAAACTGCGCGGCCAATGCACGCATCCTTCGCTTAGCGAGGTTGCGGTGCACGGCATTGCCAACGGCCTTGGAGACGATAAATCCAAAACGATTATTGCCTTGGGGTTCGTTATCACGAACCCGTGCATATAGCACTACGTTCCGGCGCCCAGTGCGGGCGCCGGAACGTACAGTAGCTGTAAAGTCCTGAGAAAAGCGCAGCCGTTGATTCTTTGGCAACACGACGTCACGCGTCGTGTCTGATAAACAAAGAACTCACGAAAGCCTGCGCTGTTTCAGGACTGAAGTGCTTAATGGTTATGCAGAAAGTTCGGTGCGGCCCTTGCCACGGCGGGCTGCCAAGATGGCACGGCCTGCACGGGTACGCATACGAAGACGGAAACCATGCTTTTTTGCACGGCGACGGTTATTCGGCTGAAAAGTCCGCTTGCTCACGGTAGTAACTCCAAGACGATCAGGTGATGCGCCTTGCCCGTTGCTAATAAGTAGGGAAGAACAGGCCGACGCTCGTATTCAGGTGCCACGTATGAACTGGTTACATGCATTTCGAAGATCCGAAGACCGACGAAAGCATCTCGCAGTGCCAAAAGTAGACACATAGGACTACACAACGATAGGGGCGCAAAGGAAGGTACGTCAAATTGAGCTCTTTCGAGTCCTCGTTTGACCATGCGTGCGAAGCAATCAAAATTGTGGATAGAGCAGTGGATAATCGGTGCAAAAGTCCGCTTATCGCATCTGAAGCGTATATCTTAGATCTCAATTTTTACCCGCATTCATGCAGTTTTGCAAGCCCTAAGGAGATATCCACCTCAAGTTATCCACCGACTGTGCATAACGCTGTGGATGACCGCTAGAATCAATCCGTCGGGGTTCTGCAGTTAAGGGCCCCTTCTTCGTCGCCCGTTTGGTCGATGCAACACAACGAAGGGGCCTTATTGTGAGCACAGACGAGACGAATAGCGTCGGTAGTGCCTGGCGTCAGGTAGTTCGCCACATCGAACAGGATGACAGGGTGACACCG